>DASTDN010000104.1:0-5918 GCA_035710365.1 Streptomyces sp.
GATGGAAGGGGCCGCCTGATGGCCGGACACATCCAAGACCGCTGGTACAAAACCGACCCCGGACCGGATGGCAAGCCCGTCAGGGTCAAGACCGACCGCTTCGGTGTCGGCCTGCGATACCGCGCCCGCTACATCGGGCCCGACGGCTCCGAGAAGTCCAAGAGCTTCCCGGACAAGCAGAAGCGCAGGGCCGAACAGTGGTTGGCCAACATCGAGGCCGACATGTCGCGCGGTGACTACCTCGACCCCGACGCGGGCAAGGTCACGTTCGAGCAGTACGCCACGGAGTGGATGGCCACGCAGATCACGGACCCGCTGACCCGTGAGTCTGTGGAGAGCCGACTCCGGCTGCACGCGATTCCGCACCTGGGCACTCGGCCGCTGGCGTCGTTCACCCCGTCACACCTGCGGCTCTGGCTGAGGGCCCTGGAGGATCGAGGGCTCTCCGCCGGGTACCGGCGCGGCATCTTCGCTCACGTCTCCACGGTCTTCACCGCTGCCGTCGAGGACCGGATCATCCGGGCCAACCCGTGCAGCGCTCGGTCCGTGCGGGCGCCGCGCCTGGAACCTCGCAAGGTCAAGCCGTGGCCTGATGAACGGATCAAGGCCGTGCGCTCGGCGCTGCCGGACCGCTATCAGGCCCTGGTCAACGTCGCGGCTGGGTGCGGTCTGCGTCAGGGTGAGGCCTTCGGCCTGGCCGTGGAAGACGTGGACTTCCTCGGGGGAGTGGTGCACGTCGTACGGCAGGTCAAGCTACTGCGGCTGTCCCGGCCGGTGTTCGCCCCGCCGAAGGGGGGCAAGGAGCGTGAGGTCCCTCTGCCTGAGTCCGTCGCCTTCGCGCTGGCTGGTCACCTCAAGCGCTATCCGGCCGTGCGGATCACGCTGCCGTGGAAGAACCTCGACGGTCCGCCCGTCACGGCATCGCTGATCTTCACCGGACCCAAAGGGCTGCCGCTGGATCGGAACCGCTTCAACGACCGAGTGTGGCGACCGGCACTTCGGGCCGGGGGCGTCGAGACCGGACGGGACAACGGCATGCACGCGTTGCGGCACTTCTACGCCTCGGTGCTGCTGGACGCGGGGGAGAGCATCAAGGCTCTCAGCGAGTACCTGGGCCACCATGACCCCGGCTTCACGCTGCGGACGTACACGCACCTGATGCCGTCGAGCGGGACCCGGACCCGGGCCGCCGTGGATCGCGTCTTCGCGGACGAGGAACCCACGGCTGACGGCCCGGACACGGCCCAGGAGGGTGCCTAGCCGTCTGACCTGCGGTTATCTCAATAGCCGAAGTCCTGTGTCCACCAGGGGCCGCCCTGCGCGAAGTGCACGCCCACGCCCAGTGTCTTGAAGTCGCAGTTCAGGATGTTGGCGCGGTGGCCCGGACTGTTCATCCAGGCGTCCATGACGGCCGCCGCGGTGGACTGGCCGCGGGCGATGTTCTCGCCGCCGAGGCCGCTGATGCCGGCTTTCTCCGCCCGGTCCCAGGGCGTGGCGCCGTCGGGGTCGGTGTGGTCGAAGAAGTCCCGCTCGGCCATGTCCTCGCTGAAGTCGGACGCCAGGTCGGCCAGCGCGCTGTTCGCGGCGACGGGGCTGCAGCCGGCCCGGGCCCGCTCGTCGTTGACGAGCCTGAGCACCCGGGCGCCCGCGGCGGCCTCCTCGGAGAGGGTGACCGGCGGTTCGTCGGGCGCGGGCGCCTTGGTGGCCTCGCGTGTGGGCGTCCGCTCCGTCTTCCCGCTCGGCGTCTTCTCCGGCTCCTTCGTCGGTGCCTCGGTCGTCGGCGCGGCCGAGGACGTGGAGGCGGACGGCGACGGGGAGGCCGACGGGGACGACGAGCGGCTGTGGCCGTGGCCCGGCGTGCCGTCGCGGTCCTCGGCCGGTCCGGAGGTGCCGCCCTGGCCGCTGGGCGTGCTCGTCACGGAGCCGTCCGCCCGCACGTGGCCGGACGCCCCGGGGTCCCCGGCGAAGCGGTAACCGTCGAGGCCGGGGACGACGCCGGTGGCCACCGCGGCCGCGCCGATCGCCACGGCCGCCGAGACGCCGAGCAGCCCGGCGCGCACGGGCGCGGCCTTCCTCCTGCGCCGCCGGTGCCCCCCGGCGGGTGCGGGACCGCCCTCGTGCCCGGGCTCCTCACCCGCGTGGCCGTCGGCCGGGAAGGCGAGCGTGTCCGGTGCCGGGGAGTGGTCGTCGTCCGTGGCGTGGAGGAAGGCCTCGGTCCTCGCGTACGTCCCGGCGTACGGGTCGGGGTCCGGGTAGGGGGCGATCCCCGGCCCCGGTCCCTCGCCCTCGTACGGGGCATGCGGCCCGTGGTGTCCCTGGTGTCCCTGGTGTCCCTGGTGTCCGTCAGGCTGCGTGCCGTCCGCGGCGCGGCCCGTGGCGGCGCGGCCGGCGGCGGAGCGTCGGTGGCGTCCCATGTCCTGGCCTTCCTGGTTCTCGCGGGCGACTCGTCCTCGTGATCAACACCAAACTCACACGTTCGGGTGAGTTTTGTTTGGGGGTGGACGCTACCGCAAGAGCTCCGGGGCGAAAGTGTCGGAAGAGACACCGGCCGGTTAGGTTGCCCTCATGAGTGAGGATGCGCGACTGGTCGCCTGGGTACGCGGACGGGTCCAGGGTGTGGGTTTCCGCTGGTTCACGCGGGCCAAGGCCCTGGAGCTGGGAGGGCTGAGTGGCTTTGCTCTCAATGTGCAGGACGGGCGGGTCCAGGTCGTGGCGGAGGGCCCGCGCAAGGAGTGCGAGGCGCTGCTCGACTGGCTCCGGGGCGACGACACGCCCGGCCGCGTGGACGGTGTCACCGAGATCTGGGACACACCCCGGGGCGGCTACGACGGCTTCGCCGTCCGGTGATCACACCGCGCCGCACGGCCCGGCCGACGGACGCCACACCCACGCGCCCCCGTCCGCGGGGCGGAGAAACGGCAGGTGGCCGCTCAGAAAACCCTTGCAGTGACAAGCCCCTCCGGCGACGGCGAACACCTCGGTCCCGGGCCCCCGGCGCGAGCCGCCGCGCCGTCGCGGCGAGCCGTGCGCCGCCTGGGCGGGGCCGATACGGGGCGTGATCGTGTTGACCGTCAAACTTTTTGGTGAGACGCTGAAAGCCCCGCGCACCTTAGCTGTTTGGCATGGAAGAACAGCACCACAACTACATCAATGCCAAGCACCGCGGGTGCGAATCCCCAACGACCCACACCGCTTCGGTCGGTCACTCATTGTGGAGGACCATCCATCATGGCAAAGGCGCTTCTCGGTTACGTCGGCGGCTCCGACCCGCGACTCCTCGCCGAGATGCGACGGTTGCAGCAGCGCGTCCAGGACCTCGAATCCGAGCTCGTACGGATTCAGGCCGAGAACGACGCACTGGCGGCCGCCGCGTCCCACGACAGGATCATGGAGAGCGTTGACGCACACCAGGCGGAGCCTGCGCTGACCTGATCGCTGCACCAGGCGCAGCAGAGGTCGGGCCGCCCGACAAAACCGCTGATTCTCAGAGTTGCAAGGGACGCCGCTCAGGCGTCCCTTCTTTCTTGCCTCCGGCCGGCTCCGGCGCCCCGGCGGCCTTGCACCCTCGTGCATCCTTTCACCGTCTTCAACATCTGGTCTGCCCTCGGCGTTCACCGGTGAAACCGTCGGTTCACGGAGTGGCACCGCCCCGCCGGGTAAAGTCCAGCGGCGTGCACCTCAAGGCCCTGACCCTTCGCGGATTCAAATCGTTCGCGTCGGCGACCACGCTCCGGTTCGAGCCGGGCATCACCTGCGTCGTCGGCCCGAACGGCTCGGGCAAGTCCAACGTGGTGGACGCGCTGAGCTGGGTCATGGGCGAGCAGGGCGCGAAGTCGCTGCGTGGCGGCAAGATGGAGGACGTCATCTTCGCCGGCACCACCGGCCGCCCGCCGCTCGGCCGGGCCGAGGTGTCGCTCACCATCGACAACACCGACGGGGCGCTGCCCATCGCGTACGCCGAGGTCACCATCACGCGGATCATGTTCCGCAACGGCGGCAGCGAGTACCAGATCAACGGCGACACCTGCCGGCTCCTCGACATCCAGGAACTGCTGTCCGACTCCGGCATCGGCCGTGAGATGCACGTCATCGTCGGGCAGGGCCAGCTCGACTCCGTCCTGCACGCCGACCCGACGGGGCGCCGCGCCTTCATCGAGGAGGCCGCCGGTGTCCTCAAGCACCGCAAGCGCAAGGAGAAGGCGCTGCGGAAGCTGGACGCGATGCAGGCCAACCTCGCGCGGGTGCAGGACCTCACCGACGAACTGCGCCGCCAGCTCAAGCCGCTCGGACGCCAGGCCGCCGTCGCCCGGCGGGCCGCCGTCATCCAGGCCGACCTGCGCGACGCGCGGCTGCGTCTCCTCGCCGACGACCTCGTACGGCTGCGGGACGCGCTCAGCGCCGAGGTCGCCGACGAGGCCGCCCTCAAGGAGCGCAAGGAGTCCGCCGAGCAGGAGCTGAAGCGGGCCCAGCATCGCGAGGCCCTGCTGGAGGACGAGGTACGGCAGCTCGCACCGAGACTCCAGCGCGCCCAGCAGACCTGGTACGAGCTGTCCCAGTCGGCCGAGCGGGTGCGGGGCACGGTCTCGCTCGCCGAAGCGCGGGTGAGGAGCGCCACCTCGGCGCCGCCCGAGGAGCGGCGCGGCCGGGACCCCGAGGACATGGAGCGCGAGGCCGCCCGCGTCCGGGAGCAGGAGGCCGAGCTGGAGGCGGCCCTGGAGGCGGCGGAGCACGCCCTGGAGGACACCGTCGCCCACCGGGCCGACCTGGAGGGCGAACTCGTCGCCGAGGAACGGCGGCTGAAGGACGCGGCCCGCGCCATCGCCGACCGCCGCGAGGGACTGGCCCGGCTCCGGGGGCAGGTGGGCGCCGCCCGCTCCCGCGCCGCCGCCGCCCAGGCCGAGATCGAGCGGCTGGCCGCCGCACGCGACGAGGCCCGGGAGCGGTCCGCCACCGCGCAGGAGGAGTACGAGGCGCTCCAGGCCGAGGTGGACAGCCTCGACGCCGGTGACGAGGAACTCGCCGAACGGCACGAGGCGGCCAGGACACGGCTCGCCGAGGCTGAGGCCGCCCACACCGCCGCCCGTGAGGCCCTCACCACGGCCGAACGCGGCCGCGCCGCGACACAGGCCCGGCACGACGCCCTCGCCACGGGCCTGCGCCGCAAGGACGGCACCGGTGCCCTGCTCGCCGCCCGGGACCGGCTCACCGGGCTGCTCGGCCCCGCCGCCGGACTGCTCACGGTGGAGTCCGGCCACGAGGTGGCCCTGGCCGCCGCCTTCGGGGCCGCCGCCGACGCGCTCGCCGTGACCAGCGCCGCCTCCGCCGCCGAGGCGATCCGGCTGCTGCGCAAGCAGGACGCGGGCCGCGCCGCCCTGCTCGTGTCCGGCGCCCCCGACGACGCGGCCGCCCCCGACGTCGCAACGCCCGGACCGGGCCCGGGCGGGCCGCCGTACGCCGCCGATCTGGTGCGCGGGCCGGCCGGGCTGATGCCCGCCGTACGGCGTCTGCTGCGCGGCGTCGTCGTCGTGGCCACCCTGGAGGACGCCGAGGACCTCGTGCGGGCGTGCCCCGGACTCACCGCCGTCACCGCCGAGGGAGACCTGCTGGGCGCGCACTTCGCGCACGGCGGGTCCGCCGGGGCGCCCAGTCTGCTGGAGGTGCAGGCCTCCGTGGACGAGGCCGCCGCCGAGCTGGAGGAACTGGCGGTCCGCTGCGAGGAACTGGCCGGGGCGCAGCAGGAGGCGGCCGGACGGCGCCAGGACTGCCGGGCGCGCGTCGAGGAGCTGGGGGAGCGGCGGCGGGCCGCGGAGCGGGAGAAGTCGTCCGTCGCCCAGCGGCTCGGGCGGCTCGCCGGGCAGGCCCGGGGCGCCGCCGGGGAGGCCGAGCGGTCCACGGCCGCGGCGGCCCGTGCCCAGGAC
>DASTDN010000105.1:0-30214 GCA_035710365.1 Streptomyces sp.
GGTCGGCGGAGGGCAGGCGGTGCAGGTCCTCGGCGCGGTCCACGGTGGGGATGACGGGGAGGCCCTCGGCGGTCAGGTCGAGGAGGTACTGCTTTCCGGCCATGTCGCCGCGCCCGGTGAGCGGGTTGTACACCGGGGTGCCGCGTTCCGCGGCGTGCGCGCGGAACGTCTCGTGGGCCTCCCGGTACTCCAGCACGGGCCCGCTGTTGCGGACGACGACGGCGTCGAAGGCGTCCATGAGGGCGGTGGCGTCCCGGGGGTGGCACAGGGCCAGGGCGAAGGTCTCGCGCAGCCGGGAGGTGAGGAGGACGTCCTCGTCGCCGTAGCGCCGTCCCCGGGCCGGGTAGGCCAGGTCGGTGACGTACAGCAGGCGGGGGCGGGCGGGCGGCATGCGGGCTCCTCGGACGGTGGCGGGGAGGGCGATCGTAAGCGCCGGGGCGGCCCCGGGCCGAGGGCAGGGCACTCAGTTCCCTCACGGCACAGCACTGAGTGCCACAGACAGGGTGCGGATGCTACGTTCCGGTCATGAGCACCAGCAGTGCGGCGCCCCGCCGCGGTGAGAGGGCGCAACCGGCGGCCACGAAGCCGCCCATGCGGGAGGCCCTGGTCGCGGCGGCCTTCCGGCTCTTCCTGGAACGCGGCTACGAACAGACCACGGTCGACGACATCGTGACGCTCGCGGGGGTGGGACGGCGGTCGTTCTTCCGCTACTTCCCCTCCAAGGAGGACGTGGTCTTCCCCGACCACGAGCGCTGCCTCGGGGACATGACGGAGTTCCTGGCGGCGAGCGGCGAGGACGACGAGCCGGTGACGCGGGTGTGCGAGGCGGCCCGGCTGGTGCTGGGCATGTACGCGGAGAACCCGTCCTTCTCGGTCCAGCGCTACCGCCTAACCAAGAAGGTCCCGGGCCTGCGGGCGTACGAACTGTCGGTGGTGTGGCGCTACGAGCGCGCCCTCGCCGAGTACCTGCGCGGGCGCTTCGCCGGCCGGCGGGACGGCACGCTGCAGGCGGATGTGATCGCGGCGGCGGTGGTCGCGGCGCACAACAACGCCCTGCGCTCGTGGCTGCGTTCGGACGGCCGGGGCGACGCCTGCGCCGCGTTCGACCACGCGGTGGGGTACGTACGGTCCGCGTTCGGCGGCGCGCCGCCCGACGGCCGGCCGGTGCGGGACGAGCAGCCCGAGGACGTGGTGGTCGTGGTCTCCCGGCGCGGGGCACCCCTGTGGCGGGTCGTGCAGGAGGTGGAGACCGCGCTCGACCGGACCTGAGAGCGGCCGGGCCGGGCCGTCCCAACAAAGGGTACGCAGTGCCTTTACGCTTGACACTGAGTGCCATACCCTGGGATCGTGCGCGGTGACACGGAGCTCCGGGCACGCGCGTGCCCGGCCTGTCCGCGCACGCGGGACACCCGCCGAGCGCAGGGAGTTGACAGCGTGTACGACCACTCAGGAAGCGCCGCTCAGCAGGCAGCCGGTTCCCCGTCGGGCGTCCTCGCACCCGAGGCACCGGACCGGGGCCTGGTCAGGTCTCCGCAGCAGGACGCGATCCACTTCCAGCGCTGCGCGTGGTGCGGCACCGCCATGTACCACCGCCTGTTGTGCCCGGTGTGTCAGGGCAGCGATCTGCGCACGGAGCGCAGCGAGGGCACCGGCACGGTCCGCCACTCCACGGTGGTGCACCGCAACACGCCCGCCGCGCGCAACGTGTCGCTGATCGAGATGGCCGAGGGCTTCGTCGTGCGGGGCCGGGTGACGGGCCCGCCCATCGGCGTCAACAGCGGGGACCGGGTGCGGCTGTCCACCGCGAAGGACCCGGTGCGCGGCGAACCGGTCTTCCAGCTCGTGGACGAACCGCTCAGTGCCTGGACCTGAGCCGGTTCGGGCCGGGGTGACCGGGCCAAGGTGGCTGGCCGGGGTGACCGGGCCGGCCGCGGCCCACGGGTCAGCCGGCCGGGGTGACGCGGATGCCGACCGTGCCCTTCTGGCCCCGGCGCAGCCTGCTGCCGAGCAGGGTGAGGTGGCCGAGCACGCCGTACTTGCGGCCGATGAGCCGCCGGTAACGGGCGACCGTGGCCTCGTCGACGACCTCGGCGGTGGCGGGGAGCTGCTCGCCGGTCGGGTTGCCGCGCACGTCGCACGGGCCCGCGAGGACGTCCGCGCGGGCCCTGATCCGCTTCACCTTCCAGGAGTCGGCGGCCGTCCAGACGCCGAGCGAGTCGCCGTCGCGCACCACCCAGACCGGAGTGGCGACCGGGCTGCCGTTCTTGCGGTAGCTGGTGAGGAGCAGGTACTTCCCGGCTGCGAGCCGGTCCAGCGGCGCGTCGTCCATACCGGGAGTCTAGGCCGCGGCCCCGGAGCCGCACGTTCTCCCCTTCTCCCCGGCACCCGCCCCGGGCCCGGCGCCCGGCCGGGACGGGGACGGCGACGCCGGTGGGCCCTCACGCCACCCGGGCGGCCGCGGCCGCCATCCGGAGCACCGCCTCCGTGAGGATCTCGGGCGACGTGGCGAAGTTCAGGCGTACGTGGCCGGTGCCGCCGGTGCGGAAGGACAGGCCGGAGGTGAGGGCCACCCGGCCGTGGCGCAGGAACACCGCGGCGGGGTCGTCGCTGAGGCCGAGGGCGCGGCAGTCGAGCCAGGCGAGGTAGGTGGCCTCCCCGGGCCGGTGCCGGGTCGCCGGCAGATGCTCGGCCAGCAGGCCGGTGAGCAGCCGCCGGTTCGCTTCGAGACCGGCCAGCAGGGCGTCCAGCCAGGCGCCGCCCTCGCGCAGGGCCACCGTGTGGGCGAGGATGCCGAGGTGGCTCGGGCCGTGACCGACCTCCTCGGGCAGCCGGGCCAGGTCGGCCGCGGCGCCGGGTCCCGCGACGGCGACGGCGGCCTTCAGTCCGGCCAGGTTCCACCCCTTGGACGCCGACATCAGCGTCAGGCCCCGCCCGGCTCCCGGCACGCTCAGGTACGGCACGAAACCGGCGCCGGACGTGACGAGCGGGGCGTGGATCTCGTCGACGACGACGCGCACGCCGTACCGCTCGGCGAGGTCGGCGACGGCGGCCAGTTCGGCGGCGGTGTGCACGGTCCCGGTCGGGTTGTGCGGGCTGCACAGCAGATACGCCGCCCGGCGGCCCCCGGCGACGGCCCTCGCGAAGGCCTCTTCCAGGGCGGCCGGGTCGAGGCGGGCGTCGGCGCCGAGCGGGGCCTCCACGATCACCCGGTCCATGTGTTCCACGAACTGGAAGAACGGCGGATACACGGGTGGGTTGACCACGACCCGGTCGCCGGGCCCGGTGACCAGCTTCAGCATCTCGACCACGCCGAGCATCACGTCGGCCACGATCGCGGTGCGTTCCACGGCGAGCCCGCCCCAGCCCCACCGCTTCTCGGCGAACGCGGCCAGGGCCTCGGCGTAGGCCGTCCCGGCCGGGTAGCCGGTGTCGCCGAGCGCGAGGGCGTCACCGACGGCGCGGACCACCGGTTCGGCGAGCGGCACGTCCATCTCGGCCACCCACAGCGGCAGGACGTCCTCCGGGTAGGTGCGCCACTTCATGCTCGTGCGACGCCTGAGGCCGTCCAGGGAGAGGGCGCGCAGCGGATTCGGTTCACCGGACGTCTCGTGCGAAATCCTGGTCATGACCACAACATAGGGCGAGCCGGCGGCCACGCGGTACGCCGCAAACAGGGCACATCACGGTACGTGCGGACCGGGCCCGGCGGGGCCGGGCGGACGGCGGGTCCGCCGCACTCGTCAGAGATCAACTGCCGGACTAGATTGGCCCTTCGTCCTCGCACGTCACCACTCCGGGAGCCCCCGTGACCGAGAAGCCGCCGGCCGAGCAGCACGTCCAGCAGAACCTGCTCGACCGCATCAACACCGCACAGCCCCACACGGCCCGCATCTGGAACTACTGGCTCGACGGCAAGGACAACTACGAGGTCGACCGCGCGGCAGGCGACCAGATCCGCCAACTGCACCCGGGCATCGGCGCGTACGCGCGGGCCGACCGCCTGTTCCTCGGCCGGGCCGTGCGGCATCTCGTCTCCGAGGCCGGGGTCCGCCAGTTCCTCGACATCGGCACCGGGCTGCCCACCGCCGACAACACGCACGAGGTCGCCCAGCGTCTCGCGCCCGAGTCCCGCATCGTGTACGTCGACAACGACCCGCTGGTGCTCACCCACGCCCGCGCGCTGCTCACCAGCACGGCGGAGGGCAGCACCGACTATCTCGACGAGGACCTGCGCAACGTCGACGCGATCCTCGGCCACGCGGCGCGCAGCCTGGACTTCACGCGGCCGATCGGGCTGATGCTGCTCGGCGTGGTCATCTTCCTCGGCGACGACGAGAACCCCCGCGGTGTGGTGCGGCGCCTGCTGGACGCGCTGCCGCCGGGCAGCCATCTGGTGCTGTCGCACACCGTCACCAGCCCGTCGATGCCCGACGTGGACGAGGCGGTCAGGTTCTGGAACGAGCACGGCACGCCGAAGCTGACCCAGCGCACCCCCGAGGAGGTCGCCCGCTTCTTCGACGGTCTGGAGCTGCTGGAACCGGGCGTCGTGTCCTGCTCCCGCTGGCGCCCCGAGCCCGCGGACGGGCCGGAGCCGGAGGAAGTGGCCATGTTCTGCGGGGTCGGCCGCAAGAACTGACGCGGACGAGGCGGGCGTCGTGACGGCGCTCACGCGGACCGGAGACCGCGGGGAGGCCGGCCCGGGGCGGCCGGTGGCCTCGGGGAGGCCGGTCTCGCCGGTGTCGGCAGGCCGGACGGGCGAGGAGCGCAGCCGTGATGCCCGCCGCCGGTACTCGGTGACGCGGGGGTGACGGGGACGGCAGAGGTGAGGGGTGGGAGATAAGCGGGTGGGCGGGCCGGAGCCCGCCCACCCGGTCGACGTCGGTGACGGCCGTGAGGGACGAGGACGCGGGTACGCGAGAGCGGTGGTGCGGAGCCGGTTCAGGCCGCCGGCACCCGCTGCGGGGCCGCGGCGGCCCACTCCAGGACGAGGCGCTGGTACTCCTCGCGCTGTTCGACGCTCAGTGTCCCGCCCGACCGGCGCCACAGGGCCCGGATCTCCTCGTTGACCTCGGCCGCCGACCGCTCGCGGGAGGGTTCAACAGTGGTGGACATGCTGTGAAGCATACGGGCCGTGCGGTGAAGGCGCCGTGAGTAAGAGCACGTAAAGCGGGCATACCGGAACGTGTCGCTGCTCACGTCCTCCTGGACGCCGCGAGGGGTCATGTCGCCTCCACGACCGGGGAGTTCACCTCACGTGCCCGGCTTGCGGCCGTACACGTACACGTCGTCGCCGTTCCTCAGCAGCGACCAGTACTTCTTGGCGGCGGTGGTGGTCATGTTGACGCAGCCGTGCGAGCCGGGCGGGTTCCACATGCTGAGGCTCGCCTGGTGGAAGGCCTGGCCGCCGTCGAAGAACTGGCTGTAGGGCATCGGCACGTCGTAGATGGTCGAGACGTGGTCGATGTTGCGCCAGTAGACCTTCTTCGCCCCGGTGCGGGTCTCGTAGCCGTTGCGGCCGGTGCGGACCGGGACGGGGCCGTACACGAGCTTGCGGCCGTCCTGGATCCAGCTGATCTGGAGCGTGAGGTTCACGCAGGCGATGCGCCCCTTGTTCACCGGGCACTTGCCGGACTTGTTGGGGGTCTTGCCGACGGCCTTCTGCTTGAGCATCAGGTCCATCACGCCCCAGGTGACCGGCCCGGCGTAGCCGATGTTGGGCCGGATGCCGTGCGTGTTCTGGAACGACTGGATGGCCCGGCAGTCGGCGCCGGACTGCCTGCCGTCGACCGGCCGGCCCAGGAACCTCTCTGCCTGCTTCTGGTACGGGCCGGCGGTCGTGGTGCAGGTCGCGGCGTGCGCCGGAGCGGCGCCCAGCGCGAACGTGAGCGGAGTCACCAGTGCGGTCACTCCGAGAGCGACGGCTCCTCGTGTGCGTATGTCCCCCATGCTCGGGCATCCCTTTCGCGCGGAATGTTCGCAGGGTCCGCCTGCGACGTCTGCCACCTAGACAGACGAGGGGCCCGATCGGTTGCAGCGCGGACCGGGACGGTACGAAACGGTGACCTTACGCTCCGTCAGCACCGCCCCGGCCCTGTCTCACTCCTTGGCGCGTTCCCCGGCCCGTGCCGAGGCCGCACGGAACCCGGTGTGCACGGCCGTGAGGCCGCCGTCCACGCGGAGGGAGGTGCCGGTGATCCAGGCCGCGTCGCGGGAGGCGAGGAAGGCCACGGCGGCGGCGATGTCCCCGGGCTCGCCGATCCGGCCGAGCGGATACACCTCGCGGACCGCGTCCAACTGCGCGTCGCGCCCCTCCCAGGCCGTGGTGCGCACCGTGCCCGGCAGGACCAGGTTGACGCGGACGCCCCGGGCGGCGGCGTGCCCGGCGAGCGTGCGGGTGAGGGAGCCGAGCCCGGCCTTCGCGGCGCTGTAGGCGTGGTTGCCGAAGTCCTGCACCGCGTTGACCGAGCCGATGCTCACGATCGCGCCGCGCCCGGAGGCCGCCAGGTGCGGCAGGGCGGCACGGCAGCAGCGGTACGCGCCGGTGAGGGTGAGGTCGAGGTCCCGCGCCCAGGTCTCGTCGGGCTCGTCCTCGAAGCGCGGGGCGTCCGGGGAGCAGCCGTAGGCGTTGTTGACCAGCACGTCGAGTGTGCCGAAGGTCTCCACGGCGTGGGCGACGGCGGCCTCGACGGACGCCCGGTCCGCGACGTCGCAGCGGAACGCCTCGGCGGACAGGCCCCGTTCGCCGAGCGCGTCCGCGGTCGTCCGGGCGGCGTCGAGGTCCACGTCGGTCACCAGGACCCGCGCGCCCTCCTCGGCGAACCGCCGCGCGGTCGCGGCGCCGATGCCGCGGGCGGCGCCGGTGACGAGGACTCCGTGGTCTGCGAAGCGTGTGGTGTCGGTCATGCGCAGACCGTACTGCCCGCCGCACGCGGTGACCGTGCCCCGTCCCGGCAGCGGCCCTCAGCGGTAGCCCGTCGTGTCCGCGGGGCGGCCCGGGTCCTGGACCTCGGCCAGGTAGCGCCAGGCGTCGGGGCGGCTGCCGTCGAGGTCCGTGAAGCCGTACTCCGCGGCCAGGCCGCCGCTGGAGAGGGAGCCGCCGTTGAAGCGGGCCACGTCCGGGTCGGCGGCGAGGGCGGCGACGGCGCGTCCGACGTAGCGCGGGGTCTCGGAGATGCCGAAGTGGGGTTCGCGTTCGAGGGCGTCGCGCCAGTTGTCCTCCCGCACGCCGAAGGTGTCCAGCATGATCTCCGAGCGCATCCAGCCCGGGGTGAGGGCGACGGCGGTGGCGCCGCGCGGGCCCAGCTCGTGCCCGAGGGCGAAGGCCATCCGCAGCACGGACGTCTTGGCGAGGTCGTAGAACAGGTTCACGCGGTAGGTGTCCCGGTTGTAGTCGGCGGTGCCGTCGGTGACCTCGACGACCAGCCCGCCGGGGCGGCGCAGCAGCAGGGGCAGCGCGTGGTGGCTGGTGACGGCGTGCGTCTCGACCGCGAGGCGCAGCAGCCGCAGTCCCTTGTCGAGGTCGTGCTCCCAGACGGGGGTGTCCCACTGGAAGAGGTGCTCGCCGCCCCAGATGTCGTTGACGAGGACGTCGAGCCGGCCCTGCTCGTCCGCGACGCGGTCCACGAGGGCGCGGACCTGGGCGGGGTCGAGGTGGTCGGTGGGCACGGCGATGCCGTGGCCGCCCGCGGCGGTGACGAGGTCGGCGGTGTCCTCGACGGTTTCGGGGCGGTCGTACTCGGAGCGGCGTTCGCGGGTGGTGCGTCCGGTGACGTACACCGTGGCGCCGGCCGCGCCGAGTTCGACCGCGATCCCCCGTCCCGCGCCGCGCGTCGCCCCGGCGACCAGGGCGACCCTGCCCTGCAGCGGCGGCGACGGCGGCTGTGCGGGTGACTGTGGCTGTGGCTGTGGCATGTCCGGCCTTCCGTGACCTCGACGGCGTACGGCTGTGGTGCGTGCCGTGCTCTGTCGTACGAGCGTGACGGGTAAGCCGGACATCCTCTGTCGGCTTTTCCGGGCGGGTCGCCCGGCCGGTGGTGTCAGTGGCCCCGGGCGATCCACTCCTCGAGGTGCGGTGCCTCGTCGCCGACGGTGGTGGCGTCGCCGTGCCCGGTGAGGACCTTCGTGCCGGGCGGCAGGGTGAGGAGACGGTCGCGGATCGAGTCGACGAGGGTCGGGAAGTGGGAGTAGGAGCGGCCGGTGGCGCCGGGGCCGCCCTGGAAGAGGGTGTCTCCGGTGAACACCACGCCGAGGCCCGGGTCGTGGAGGCAGACCGCGCCGGGCGCGTGGCCGGGGGTGTGCAGCACGGTCAGGTCGGCGCCCGCGGCCTCGATGACCTGCCCGTCGGCGAGGTGGGCGTCGGGCAGGCGGTCCGGGTGGGTCAGCTTCCACAGCGGCAGGTCGTCGGGGTGCAGCCAGACGGTGGCGCCGGTGCGGTCGGCGAGGGCGGGTGCGGCGTTCACGTGGTCGTTGTGGGCGTGAGTGCAGACGATCGCCGTCAGGCGCCGGTCGCCGACGGCCCTCAGGATCGCGTCGGGGTCGTGGGCGGCGTCGACGGCGACCACCTCGTGATCGTCGCCGACGAGCCAGACGTTGTTGTCGACGTCCCAGGTGCCGCCGTCGAGCGTGAACTGCCCGGAGGTGACGACGCGTTCGATGCGGGCGGTGGTCACAGCACCACCACCGAACGCAGTACGTCCCCGGCGTGCATCCGCGCGAAGGCCTTCTCCACCTCGTCCAGCCGGATCGTCTCGGTGACGAACGCGCCGAGGTCGAGGCGGCCCTGGAGGTGGAGGTCGATCAGCATCGGGAAGTCCCGGGAGGGCAGGCAGTCGCCGTACCAGGAGGACTTCAGGGCGCCGCCGCGTCCGAAGACGTCCAGCAGCGGCAGCTCCAGCTTCATGTCGGGGGTCGGCACGCCCACCAGGACGACCGTGCCGGCGAGGTCGCGGGCGTAGAACGCCTGGTGGTAGGTCTCGGGGCGGCCCACCGCCTCGATCACCACGTCCGCTCCGAAACCGCCGGTCATCTCGCGGATCGCCTCGACCGGGTCCGTGGTGCGGGAGTTGACGGTGTGGGTGGCGCCCATGGCGCGGGCCGTGGTGAGTTTGCGGTCGTCGATGTCCACGGCGATGATGCGGGCCGCGCCCGCGAGCCGGGAGCCGGCGATCGCCGCGTCACCGACGCCGCCGCAGCCGATCACGGCGACCGTGTCGCCCCGTCCGACGCCGCCGGTGTTGATGGCGGCGCCGATGCCCGCCATGACACCGCAGCCCAGCAGCCCCGCCACCTGCGGGGCGACGGCCGGGTCGACCTTGGTGCACTGCCCGGCGGCGACGAGGGTCTTCTCGGCGAACGCGCCGATGCCCAGCGCCGGGGACAGCTCCTGCCCGGTCGAGGCGAGCGTCATCCGCTGCCGCGCGTTGTGCGTGTCGAAGCAGTACCAGGGCCGGCCGCGCAGGCAGGCCCGGCACTTCCCGCACACCGCGCGCCAGTTGAGGACGACGAAGTCACCGGGTGCGACGTCCGTGACGCCGTCGCCGGCCGACTCCACCACGCCCGCCGCCTCGTGGCCGAGCAGGAAGGGGAAGTCGTCGCCGATGCCGCCCTGCTTGTAGTGCAGGTCGGTGTGGCACACCCCGCACGCCTGCACTCGCACCACCACTTCGCCGGGGCCCGGATCGGGCACCACGACGGTCTCCACGCGTACCGGCTCGTCCCGGCCCGGTGCGATCACACCGCGTACTTCCTGCGCCATGCGTAGGACCTTTCGTCGCTGATTCGCCGCTGAATCGGTTCTGGGGAGCCTACGCGTGACCGCCCGGTAACGGTACGTACCAAAGGGGCGTCGCGCTCCCGCGGCCAGGGGGAATCCGCAGTCCGGGGGGTGTGCGCCGACGTAGCCTGAGACCTTCCCGCCACCTCCCCGAGGAGAGCCGTGACCACAGCCGTCAGCCCGCCGCAGCCGGAGACCGCCGCACCCGCCTGGCGGCTGCTCCTGGGCTACGTCGCACCGCACCGCGGGCCCCTGCTGGCGGGTGCCCTGCTGTCGCTGCTCACCGGGGCCAGCGGGCTCGCGCTGCCGCTGGTGGCGCGGGAGCTGATCGGCGCCCTGTCACGGGACGAGGCGATCACCGGGGCGTTGCTGCTGATGACGGGCCTGGTCGTCGCCAACTCGGCACTGGGCGCGCTGGGTTCGTACGTGCTGCGGCGCACGGCGGAGTCGGTGGTGCTGGGCGCGCGGCGGGCCCTGTCGTCGTATCTGCTGCGGCTGAGGGTGGCCGCGGTGGACCGCACCGAGCCGGGCGATCTGATGTCCCGCATCACCTCCGACACGACCCTGCTGCGCCAGGTCACCACCGACTCGCTGGTGGGTCTGGGCACGGGCGGGCTCACGCTGGTGGCCACCGTGGTGATGATGGGTCTGGTCGAGCCGGTGCTGCTGGGCGTCACCCTCGGGGTGATCGTGCTGGCGGGCGCGGTCCTCGGGGTGATCGTGCCGCGCATCCAGCGGGCGAGCCGTCAGGCGCAGGACGCGGTCGGCGTGATGGGCGCCTCCCTGGAGCGGATCCTGGGCGCGCTGCGCACGGTGAAGGCGTCGGGTGCCGAGGACCGTGAGGAGCGCACGCTGCACGAGGCGGCCGAGGAGTCCTGGCGGCAGAGCGTGCGGGCCGCCGCGTGGTCGGCCGCGGCGGGCAACACGGCGGGGCTCGCGATGCAGTGCGCGTTCATCACGGTCCTCGCGGTGGGCGGGGCGCGGGTCGCGACGGGCGCCGCGGACGTGGCCACGCTGGTGGCGTTCCTGCTGTACGTGTTCTACCTGATGTCGCCGATCCAGCAGGTCGTCGGCGCGGTCACTCAGTACCAGGCGGGTTCCGCGGCGCTGGGCCGCATCCAGGAGGCGCTGCGGCTGCCCGCCGAGCCGGCCGCCCGGCCCGCGCCGCTGCCCGCGCCGGGCGCCGAGCCCGCGTCGGTGGCGTTCACGGACGTCCGCTTCCGCTACGCCGAGGACCTTCCCTATGTGCACCACGGCGTGACGTTCGAGGTGCCGGCGCGCGGCATGACCGCGTTCGTGGGGCCCTCGGGGGCGGGCAAGACGACGGTGTTCTCGCTGGTCGAGCGGTTCTACGACCCGGACTCGGGGATGATCTCGCTGGACGGGCGCAGCGTCGCCGACTGGGAGCTGCCGGAGCTGCGGGCCGCCATCGGCTACGTGGAGCAGGACGCGCCCGTGCTGTCGGGCTCCCTGCGGGACAACCTGCTGCTGGGCAATCCGGAGGCGGACGGGGACGCGGTGACGCGCGTGGTGAAGACGACCCGGCTGGACGGGCTGGTGGCGCGGCTGCCCAAGGGTCTCGACACGCTGGTGGGGCACCGGGGCACCCGGCTGTCGGGCGGGGAGCGGCAGCGGGTCGCCATCGCCCGCGCCCTGCTGCGCCGGCCCCGTCTGCTGCTGCTCGACGAGGCCACCTCGCAACTGGACGCGGTGAACGAGGCGGCGCTGCGGGACACCGTGGCCGACGTGGCCCGTACGACGACGGTGCTGGTCGTGGCGCACCGGCTGTCCACGGTGACGGCGGCCGACCGGATCGTCGTCCTGGACGCGGGCCGGGTCCGCGCCGTCGGCACCCACGCCGAACTGGTGGCGGCGGACCCGCTGTACGCGGAGCTGGCGGCGACGCAGTTCCTGGCGGCGACGGGCGGCTGACCCGCGGGCGCCGCCCCCGGGCCCACCGGGACCCGGGTGTGCGCGGGACAGGGTCCGGGGCGGCCGCGGCTGCGCTTGCCGGACGCACGGCCGCGGAGGAGGCTCGTAGACGGGGCCCCTGGCGGCCCGGGACCGCCGGGCCGCGTCCACCGAGGAGGTCATCATGGGCACCACGGCCCGCCCCGCGTTCGACACCGAAGCGCTGCGCCGGGGCATCGAGGAACACACGACGCAGACCCTCGCGTCGCTGTACGCCGACGACGCGGAGGTGCGCATCGTCGACCGCAACACCCAGCCCAGCTCGCCCAAGGTCGTGCACGGCCGCGACGAGATCACCAGGATGCTGGACGACGTCTACGGCCGGGAGATGGACCACAAGCTGGAGCAGTGCGTCGTCCAGGGCGACCGGGTGGCGTTCACCGAGTCGTGCCGGTACCCGGACGGGGTGCGCGTGCTGGCCGAGTCGATGATGACGCTGCGGGACGGCAGGATCGTCGACCAGCTCATGATCCAGGCCTGGGACGAGTAGGGCCCTCCGGCGGATGCGCGCGCCTGCCGCACGACCCGCCGGGCGGGGTGCGGCCCGGGCGCCGGGGCGGGTCCGTGCGGCGGGGCGGCGACCCGGCCGGGAACCGACGGCACGGAGCGCCGGCGCCGCCAGCCGCCTCGGCGTCAGGCTCCGGAGCGGTGTGGGCCGTTGCGGCGTCGTGCGGGCGGGCGGGGCGGCAGCCGGCGCAGTCGCACGTCGGTCAGGCGGCCGGCGGTGAGCGTGGCGGTCATGTACGTGCAGTGCGGCTGGCGGCGGCGGTCGGTCGGGGAGCCGGGGTTCAGCAGGCGCAGGCCGGTGGGGGCGGTGGTGTCCCACGGGATGTGGCTGTGACCGAACACGAGGACGTCCAGGCCGGGGAAGCGCGCGGCGCAGCGCGCCTCGCGGCCCGCCGCGGGTCCCGTCTCGTGGACGGTCGCGAAGCGCAGCCCCTCCAGTTCGGTGTACGCGATCTCGGGCAGCCGGGCGCGCAGCTCGGGCCCGTCGTTGTTGCCGTACACGCCGACGAGGCGGTGACAGCGGCTCTCCAGCAGGTCGAGGGTGGCGGTGTCGACCCAGTCCCCCGCGTGGAACACCACGTCGGCGTGCGGGAGGTCGGCCAGGAGCGGGGCGGGCAGTTCCCCGGCGCGCTTGGGCAGATGGGTGTCCGACATGAAGAGCAGGCGCACCAGGCCAGCCTAGGCCCGCCGTGCGGTCGTCGCGGGCCCGCGGCGACGGTTGCGGCGCCTCGCGGCTCTGCCGCACCACCCGCGTGCGCCCGGTACGGGGGTCTTGCCGCGCCCAACGGTGCGCCGCGTCCGACGCCGCGGCCCGGTCCGCGCGGACCCGGACGACACGGCCCGGGGGTGCGGGAGCCCGGCGGCGGGAGGCGCTCGCGCGGGCATCCGGACGACACGGGGGGGCGACACCGGCGCCGTCCCCGCGTGATCCGTAGGGACGACGCCCGTTGGGGTTAGCATCAGCCCATACCGCCGTATCCGTACGTTTTGACCACACTATTCAGGGGGGCTCGAAGCCCGATGCCGGTCAAGGTCAGTGTCGTCGTCCCGGTGTTCAACCCGGGAATCTACATCGAGGACTGCATCGCGTCGCTGCGGCGGCAGTCGCTGCCGCCCGACGCGTACGAGGTGATCTTCGTCGACGACGGTTCCACCGACGGCACCCCCGCCCGGCTCGACGCGCTCGCCGCCGAGGACTCGCGGATGCGGGTCGTCCACCAGGAGAACTCGGGCTGGTCGGGCAAGCCCCGCAACGTCGGGACGGACGCCGCCCGGGGCGAGTTCGTGATGTTCGTCGACAACGACGACTATCTCGGCGACGAGGCCCTGGAGCGGATGTACGACTACGGCGTCGCCCACGGGGCCGACGTGGTCGTCGGCAAGATGGCCGGGCAGGGCCGCGGTGTGCCGGTGGAACTGTTCCGCCGCAACCACCCGCGCGCCACCGTGGAGAACGCGCCGCTGATCGACAGCCTGACGCCGCACAAGATGTTCCGCCGGGCGTTTTTGGAGCGCACCGGCCTGCGGTTCCCGGAGGGCCGGCGGCGCCTTGAGGACCACGTGTTCGTCGCCGAGGCGTATCTGCGCGCGGACAACGTCTCGGTCCTGAGCGACTACGTCTGCTACTACCACCTGCGGCGCGACGACGGCTCCAACGCGGGCTTCGAACGCTTCGACCCCGTCGGCTACTTCGCGAACCTCCGCGAGGCCCTCGACGTCGTCGAGCGGTACACCGCCCCCGGGCCGGTGCGCGACCGGCTGTTCCGGCGCTGGCTGCGCGTGGAGATGGTGGAGCGGCTGCGCGCCGGGCGGTTCCTGGCGCTGCCCGACGACTACCGGCGGGGGCTGTTCCGGGAGATCCACCAGGTCGTCGTGGAGCGTTTCGGGCCGGGTGTCGCGAGGGGGCTGCAGCCGACGCAGCAGGTGGTGGCGGCCCTGACCGCGGCCGACCGGTACGACGACGTGGTGGCGTTCGCCGAGTGGGAGGCGGCCGTCAAGCCGCTGACGGTGCCGGGCGCGATCGAGTGGCGCGACGGTGTCCTGCACGTGTCGTTCACCGCCGAATACGCGTGCGGGCGCCTGCCGATGACGTTCCCGGCGCGGCCCGAGGCGGCCCCGCTGGAGGACACTCCGAAGGACGTCGCGGCCGCCGTGGACTGGGTGACCGCCCAGACCGCCGTCCGGTTCCCGCAGGCCACCGCCGACCTGCTGCTGAAGAAACGCTCCAGTGCCGCCCCGTACTTCCAGCCCGTGCGGCTCACCCACGAGGCCGTGCCGGCCGCCGGCGCGGACGGCCGGGTGCGGCTGGTGCTCGGGGCGAGCGCCACCGTGGATCCGGCGGCGCTGCCCGAGGACGGCGTGTGGGACGCGGTGGCCCGGGTGAAGCTCGGCGGCTGGACGAAGGAGGTCCGGCTCGGGCCCGTGGCGGGCGCGGCCGGTGAGGGTTCCGCGGCCGGTCCGGTGGCCGTCGTCGGCGGCCGTGCCGTGCGGCCGTACTGGACGCAGCCGCACCGCAACCTCTCCCTGGACGTGGGCGCGGGCGGCCGCTGGCTCGGCCTTGACCGGGCACGGGCCGACGTGGCCGGCGGCCGGCTGCGCGCCGCCGTCCCGCTGCGCGTGCCCGCCGCCACCGGGGTGACGCTGCTGCTGGCCTGCGCCGCCCGCTCGGTCGAGGTGCCCGCCACGCTCGGGCCGGCCGCCGACGGTGCGGTGATCGAGGCGGACCTGCCGGCGGACACGGGCGCCGGCGGGGCGCTGTGGCGGGTCGCGGTGTGCGTCGCGCCGGGCGCCGCCGAGCGGCGCTTCCACCGGCTGCCGCTGGGGCTGCGCACGGGCCCCGGCGGGGTGGAGCTGGTGCGGGCGCCGCGTCCGGGTCCGCTGCTGCGGCTGGCGCGCGGCGCGCGGCGGGCGCTGGCCTCCGCGGGCGGCCGGACCGCCGGCCGTCTCAGGGCCGCCGGCCGCCTGAGGGCGGCCGTACGCGCCGCCGGGAAGGCCGTGCGCAGCGGCGGGGCGGGGAGGGCGTGAGGTGCGGCCTCTGGAGGTGGAAGGGGCCTGGGTCCTGGAGCCGAAGGTGTTCCCGGACGGCCGGGGCAGCTTCCACGAGTGGTACCGGAGCGAGGAGTTCCGCGAGGCGACCGGCTACGACCTGGGTCTGATGCAGGCCAACTGCTCGGTGTCCCGGCGGGGCGTGCTGCGCGGGGTGCATTTCGCGGACGTACCGCCCGGCCAGGCCAAGTACGTGACGTGTGTGCGCGGGGCCGTGCTGGACGTCGTGATCGACGTGCGGACCGGCTCCCCCGGCTTCGGCCGGTGGGAGGCGGTGCGGCTGGACGAGGACACGCGGCACGCGGTGTTCCTCGCGGAGGGTCTAGGGCACGCGTTCCTCGCGCTCACCGACGACGCGACCGTGGTGTACCTGTGCTCCACGGGCTACGCGCCGGAACGGGAGCACGGGCTGCACCCGCTGGACCCGGAGCTGGGCCTCGCCTGGCCGGAGGGGATCACGCCGGTGCTGTCACCGAAGGACGACGCGGCGCCGACGCTCGCACAGGCCCGGCGGGCGGGCCTGCTGCCCTCGTACGAGGCCTGCCGCACGTGGTACGCGCATCTGCGCGGCAGGCCTCCGGAGGACTGAGGCAGCGGGTCAGCGGCTCACGCCGACCTGTTCGAGGGCCCGCCGCAGCGGCTCCCAGCCCCGGGAGCGCTGCAGGCCCATGGCGCGGGCCCGGGCGAGCCGGCCCCAGAAGCCCGCCTGGAGCAGTGCCTCCGGGGGCACCGCCCCGGCCCGCTCCAGGAGGGACTCGGGGACCTTCTGCGGGTCGGGCACGACGTACTCGGCGACGATCTCGTCGTAGGTGTCCCTGAGTACCGTGCTGGTGGGGTCGGCGCCGAACACCACGAGCTGGCCGGTGGGCTCGGTGTCGACCGGCACGGCCACCAGGTCGGGCCGGTGGCGGGCCAGGACCTCGATCATCTTGTAGACGTCGCCGGTCCAGGCGTCGGTGTGCCGGTCGCGGGCCGCCTCGGCGACGTTGCGGGGCAGCATGTCGTCGAAGACGACGACGCTGGTCCAGTCGGAGTGCCTCTCGACGTTGATGAAGTCGCGCAGCGCGTACTCGAACAGGTGCATGCCGTCGATGAACGACAGGTCGAGCGTGGTGCGCCGCCAGTGTCCGAGGGGGCTCCGGCCGCGGCGCAGGTTGCGCCAGGGGTGCCGGCCGCCCTTGAGGTGCTGCAGCGGGTTGTCGCGGGCGAAGAAGTCGTCGCTGGTGGTCTTCACCAGGTGGACGTCGCACTTGATCTCCGACACGACCTTGAAGGCGGGGTCGACCGCGATGCTGGGGACGCGCGACAGGCGCAGGCTGCGGCCGTCGTTGACGCCGATCTCCAGGTAGTTGCGGTTGGCGCTGACCTTGTGCAGTTCCCGGAGGAACTCATGGCGTTTCACGCGGGGGACTCTCCTTGCGGATCCTGGGCAGTGCTTCGTGCAGGGCGGCGCGCCAGTCGCGCGGCGCGGGCAGGCCGATCTCCTGCCAGCGGCCGTGCGCGAGGGCGCTGTAGGCGGGGCGGGGCGCGGGCCGGGGGAAGGCGGCGCCGGTGGTGGGGCGGACCCGGGCCGGGTCCGCCCCGACGAGGCGGAACACCTCCCGGGCCAGCTCGTACCAGGTCGCCTCGCCGGAGCTGGTGGCGTGGAAGACGCCTCGCGCGCCGTCGGCGAGGCGGGGGCCGAGGTCGGCGACGCGGGCGGCGACGTCCCCGGTCCAGGTGGGCTGTCCGCGCTGGTCGTCCACGACGTCGACGGTGGGCCGCCCGGCCTCCAGGTCGATCATGGTGCGGACGAAGCTGCGGCCGCGGGCGCCGTAGAGCCACGCGGTGCGCACGACGGCGCCCGCCCCGGGGAGTTCCTCCAGGACGGCGCGTTCGCCGGCGAGTTTGGTGCGGCCGTAGGCGGTGCGGGGGGCGGTCGGATGGTCCTCCGGGTAGGGGGTGGTGCGGGCGTCGCCGGAGAAGACGTAGTCGGTGGAGACGTGGACGAGGCGGGCGTCGTGGGCGGCGCAGGCGCGGGCGAGCAGCCGGGGCCCCTCGCCGTTGACGAGCAGGGCGCGGGCCTCGTCGGTCTCGGCGTCGTCGACGGCGGTGTACGCGGCGCAGTTCACGACGAGGCCGGGGCGGTGCGCCGCGAGTGCCGCGTCGACGGCGCCGGCGTCGGTGATGTCGAGGGCGGCGCGGTCCAGCCCGGTGACGTCCTCGCCGCGTGCGGCCAGTTCGGCGACGACGTCGTGGCCGAGCATGCCGCCCGCGCCCGTGACCAGCCAGGCCCGGGGTGTCATGTCCGCTCCTCGGCGACGCGGCGCTTGAGCGGCTCCCACCAGCCGCGGTGGTCCGCGTACCAGGCCACGGTCTCGGCGAGGCCGGTGGCGAAGTCGTGCCGGGGGCGGTAGCCGAGTTCGTCGCGGGCCTTGCTCCAGTCCACGGAGTAGCGCAGGTCGTGGCCCTTGCGGTCGGCGACGTACTCGACGCGGTCCCAGTCGGCGCCGCAGGCCGCGAGGAGGAGGCCGGTGAGTTCCCTGTTGGTGAGTTCGGTGCCGCCGCCGATGTTGTAGATCTCTCCGGGGCGGCCCTTGGTGCGGACGAGGTCGACGCCGCGGCAGTGGTCGTCGACGTACAGCCAGTCGCGGACGTGGCGGCCGTCGCCGTACAGCGGGACCTTCCTGCCGTCGAGGAGGTTCGTGACGAACAGCGGGACGACCTTCTCGGGGAACTGGTGCGGGCCGTAGTTGTTGGTGCAGCGGGTGACGCGCACGTCCAGGCCGTGGGTGTGGTGGTAGGCGAGGGCGAACAGGTCGGAGGAGGCCTTGGAGGCCGAGTACGGGGAGCTGGGGCGCAGGGGGTGCTCCTCGGTGGCGGAGCCGGCCGGGAGCGAGCCGTACACCTCGTCGGTGGAGACGTGCACGAACGGCTCGACGCCGTGGCGCAGGGCCGAGTCGAGGAGGGTCTGGGTGCCGACGACGTTGGTGAGGACGAAGTCGGCGGCGGTGAGGATGGAGCGGTCCACGTGGGACTCGGCCGCGAAGTGCACCACCTGGTCCGCCTGCGACATCAGTTTGTCGACGAGTTCGGCGTCGCGGATGTCGCCCTGCACGAACTCCAGGCGCGGATGGTCCAGTTCGAGGTTGTCGAGGCTGCCCGCGTAGGTGAGCCTGTCCAGCACGGTGACGCCGGGCGCGTCGGGCGCGCCGGAGTCGAGGAGGGAGCGGACGTAGCGCGAGCCGATGAAGCCGGCGGCGCCGGTGACGAGGAGGTTCATGTGTGGATCTGCACCTTGCTGTGGTCGCCGAGGACGAGACGGTGGGCGCTGGGCACGCTGGGCGCCGGGGTCACCTCCACGTGCCGTCCGATCAGTGAGGACTCGATGCGGCCCACGCCGTGGATGGAGGAGTCCCGGAGCACTATCGAGAACTCCAGCTCGCTGTCGGTGATGCGGCAGTTCTGCGCTACGGACGTGTACGGGCCGACGTAGGAGTCGCTGACGAGGGTCCCGGCGCCGATCACGACCGGGCCGACGATGCGCGAGTTGACGACCCGTGCCCCCGCTTCGACGACGACCCGGCCGATGGTCTCGGAACCGGCGTCGACCTCGCCGTCGATGCGGCGGTCCATGCTCTCCAGGACGGTGCGGTTGACCTCCAGCATGTCGACGACGTTGCCGGTGTCCTTCCAGTAGCCGCGGATGACGGTGCAGCGCACGTCGGCCCGGTGGTCGATCAGGTGCTGGATGGCGTCGGTGATCTCCAGTTCGCCGCGCCAGGAGGGCTCGACGGCGCGGACGGCGGCGTGGATGACGGGCGTGAACAGGTAGACGCCGACGAGGGCGAGGTCGCTCTTGGGGTGTTCGGGCTTCTCCTCCAGTCCGATCACCTGCCCGGCGCCGTCGAGTTCGGCGACGCCGAAGGCGCGGGGGTCGGCGACCCGGGTGAGCAGGATCTGCGCGTCGGGGCGCTTCTCGCGGAACTCCTCCACGAGGCCGGTGATGCCGCCGACGATGAAGTTGTCGCCGAGGTACATCACGAAGTCGTCGTCGCCGAGGTAGTCGCGCGCTATCAGGACGGCGTGGGCGAGGCCCAGGGGCCGCTCCTGCGGGATGTAGGTGATCTTCAGGCCGAAATCACCGCCGTCGCCGACCGCTTCCTCGATCTCGGCGGCCGTGTCGCCGACGATCATGCCGACGTCGGTGATGCCCGCCTCGGCGATGGCTTCCAGCCCGTAGAAGAGGACCGCCTTGTTGGCGACCGGGACGAGCTGTTTGGCCGACGTGTGCGTGATCGGCCTCAACCGCGTTCCGGCACCACCGGACAGTACGAGAGCCTTCATCTGGTTCACCTTAGCGGTGATCTCCGATGGAGTATGGGGATCTGCCCTGTTTCGCCCGATGATCAATCGGCTGAATTCTTGTGGCCGGTGTTGCCGCCCGGGGGGCGGCCGGCAGGTCCGGTCCAGGCCGAGCGGGTCCGGTCCAGGCCGAGCGGGTCCGGTCCGGGCCGGGCGGGTCACCCGACGGCGATCTCGCTCCACACCTGCTTGCCGCCGCTGACGGGCACCGTCCCCCACGCCGCCGACACGGCCTCCACCAGCACGATGCCGCGCCCCCCGGTCGCCTCCCAGCCGATGCTGGTGGGCTTGACGGGGCTGCGGGGCGAACCGTCGGCGACCGCGACCCTCACCCGGCCGTTGTTCCGGGTGAGGGTGAGGCTGACCTGGCCGGCGGTGTGGGTGAGGGCGTTGGTGACGAGTTCGGAGACCACGAGGAGGACCGTGTCGGTCTCCCGGGTCACGCCCCACGCGCGCAGCGTGCGGCGGGTGAAGCGCCGGGCGTGCCGGACGGCCTCGGGCACCCGCCACACCGTCCAGCTCTCGCGCTGGGGACGCCGGGCCATGCCGTCGTAGCGCACCAGGAGCAGGGCGACGTCGTCGCCGCGTCCGGCGCCGCCGAGCAGCGCGTCGGCGACGAGCCCGAGGTGCGCGGGGTCGGAGGCGGCGAGTTCGTGGGCGAGGCGTGCCATGCCGGTGTCGATGTCGGTCTCGGGCGTCTCCACGAGCCCGTCCGTGACCAGGGCGAGGACCGTGCCGGGCCTGAGCCTGAGCGGGCTCATCGGGAACTCGGCCCGCGCGCTCACGCCCAGCGGCGGCCCGCCGTCCGCCTCGGCGATCTCCGTCCCGCCGCCGGGGTGGCGCAGCACAGGCGGCAGGTGCCCGGCGCGCACGCACCAGGCGGTGCCCTCCTCCAGGTTCATCTCGACATAGGCGCAGGTCACGAACAGGTCGGTCTCCATCCCGGCGAGGAGCCGGTTGGCGTGGGAGACGACCACGTCCGGCGGGTGCCCCTCGGTGGCGTAGGCGCGCAGCGCGGTCCGCATCTGGCCCATCAGGGTGGCCGCGGCAGCGCTGTGGCCCTGGACGTCGCCGATGACGAGGGCCACGTGGTGGTCGGCGAGCGGGATGACGTCGTACCAGTCGCCGCCGAGTTCGAGGCCCGCCGTGCTCGGCAGGTAGCGGGCGACGGCGACGGCTCCGGGGAGTTTCGGCAGGCGGCGCGGCAGGAGCTGGCGTTGCAGCATGCCGACGAGTTCGTGTTCGGCGTCGAAGGCGTGGGCCCGGGTCAGGGCCTGTCCGGCGAGGCCGGCGGAGGCGGTGAGCAGGGCGCGCTCGTCGGGGCCGAAGTCGTGCGGGGCGTCCCAGCCGATCAGGCAGGCTCCGGCCATGCGGCCCCCGGCGGGCAGCGGCAGCACGGCGAGGCCGCCGGGGCCGACCTCGGCGAGGGCGGGTTCCAGCTCGGTGCCCGCGGGCCAGATCGCGGCGCGTCCGTCGCGCAGCGCGGCGGCGAGGGTGGGCATGGCCCGCACGGGCGCGTCGGGCCACTCGGTACGCCACTCCAGGCGCCAGACCGCGGGCCACGACTCGGGCTCGGGCGGGTCGAGGACGGTGACGACGAGCCGGTCGCCCTCCAGTTCGGCGAGCGCGATCCGGTCGGCGTGCAGGGGGCCGCGCAGCGCGGACACGACGGCCTGGCTGACGTCCCGGACGGTGCCGGCGGTGGCCAGGGCGGCGGCCAGGCGCTGGACGCGGGCCACGTCGGTGACGTCGGAGCGCGTCCGGGAGGCGTCGACGACCGTGCCGACGAGCTGTGCCGGCCGCCCCCCGGCGCCGCGCTCCGGGCGCCCCCGCAGCCGCAGCCACCGGGGCGGTCCGTCGGGCCGCAGGACCCGGAACTCCAGCTCGCGCTCGCCGGCCGACAGGTGGTCGGCCTCCACGACCGACATCAGCGAGGGCAGGTCCTCGGGCACGGCCAGCCCGAGCAGCGTCTCGACCCGCCCGTCGAACCGGGACCGCGCCAGCCCGAACAGTTCGAGCAGCTCGTCCCCGGCCTCGAAGCGGCCGCTGTCCATGGCGAGCCGGAACGCGTCGGGGGGCAGGTCGCTGGTGCGGGGCGCGGGCCGGGCGGGGGGACCGGGCCGGGCGAGGGCGTCGGCGACGAGGTGGAGGCAGGCGCGCTGGCCGGCGCCGAAGCCCTCGGGTGCCGCACCGACGGCGAGGAGGCACCCGGCGCGCTCACCGCTCAGGGGCAGGACGCCCAGGACGGACTCCCCGGGCTCCGGCAGTGCCGCGTCCGCGTGCCCTGCGGGGCCCGGCCACACCGCCCGCCGGTCGCGGTACGCGCCGGCGACCGGGGAGTCCCCGGCGAGGGGCCAGCGGTCGGGTATGCCGTACAGGGTCGTGGGCACCCCGACGGACTCCACCAGGGACAACTGCCGGGAGTCCTCGTCCGGGACGTAGAGCGCGACGCACACCGCACCGGCGAAGACCAGCGCCTGCTCCAGGACACGCCGGGTCCGTTCGGGTGAGGCGGGATCCGCGGCGAGTGCCTCCAGAACCGTCTCGGCACGCAGCACCACCGGTCCGCCACCCCCCGCGTCCTCACTGGCCACGCCGTCATTACAGCGCCTATGCGGCCCGTCCGCAGCCCCTGCGGCCGGTCGTTCTCGATCGCCCGCCCGCCGAGCCGTCCCTCGACGGCGGCCCCGGCGGGGCGGCGGCGCCCCTTCCTCATGCGCGATCCGCGGCCGCGAGAGAGATTGGTTGTCCGGGGGTGGACCGTCCGCGAGCGGCCCGCCGCCGGGCGAGGAGGTGGTCGGTGTGCCGGACGGGCAGGCATCCGCACGGGAGCCGGCGGACCCGCACGAGCCGCTCGGCCGTCCGCTGCTCTCCCTGGCGCTGGCCTCGATGATGGACGAGGTGCACGCGCACTCGGGCGCCGTGTACCTGCTGGCGCCGGACGAGCCGGTGCTGGAGATGAGCGTGATGGCCGGGCTGCCCCGGTCGTTCGCCGCGCCGTGGGAACGGGTCGGGCTGCACGCGCCCGTGCCGATCGCCGAGGCGCTGCGCGAGCGGCACCTGGTGTGGGTGGGCGGCGAGGAGGAGATGGCGCGCCGCTTCCCGCGCGTGGCCATGGTGCTGCCCTATCCCTTCGCCCTGGCCGCGCTGCCGGTCGTGACGCCCTCGCAGGCGTACGGATCGGTCTTCGTCACCTGGCCCGGTTCGCATCCGCCGGAGCTGTCCTCGTGGGAGCGGGAGCATCTGCTCGCGGGCTGCGACCGGCTCGCGCTGCGCCTGGAGCGGGCCGCGCGGGAGAACCGCCCGGTGCACCCCGAGCCCGATCTGCCGGCCGAGCCCCCGGCGCGGCGCGCGACCCGCGCGCTGGGCTCGGTGGAGGCGGCGCGGATGGTGGCACGGCTGCCGTACGGGCTGTGCTCGCTCGACCTGCACGGGCGGGTGACGTACGCCAGCCCCGCCGCGGCGCAGCTCATGGACACGCAGATCGGCGACCTGCTCGGCACTCAGCTGTGGGTGTCGGTGCCGTGGCTCAACGACCCGGTGTACGAGGACCGCTACCGGGCGGCGCTGATCAGCCAGCTCACGACGTCGTTCGTGGCGCTGCGGCCGCCCGGCGACTGGCTGTCGTTCCGGCTGTACCCGTCCGCCAGCGGGCTGAGTGTGCGCATCGGCCGGGCTCCGGAGGTGACGGAACCGAACCAGCCGGCGCAGCACCGGGGCGGCCCGTCGCGGCTGGTCGGCATCGCGCAGGTGCTCACCCTGGCCAGCGCGCTGACGGAGGCGGTCGGCGCGCAGGACGTGGTGCAGCTGGTGGCGGACGAGGTCGCCCCGGCGGTGGGCTGCAAGGCGCTGGTGGTGCTCGGTTCCCGGTCGGGCCGGATGCACGTGCTGGGGCACCGCGGCTATCCGGACCCGCGGACGGTGGAGCGGTTCGACGGGATGCGGCTGACCGAGCGGACCCCGGGTGCGCAGGTGCTGCGGACGGGCGTGCCGGCATTCCTGGAGTCGCAGGAGGACCTGGAGCGGGTGTACCCCTCGCGGCGCGACACCCCCGACGGGAACGCGGCGTGGGCGTATCTGCCGCTGATCGCGTCCGGCCGGCCGGTGGGCACCCTGGTGCTGGCGTACCCGCAGCCGCATCCGTTCCCGGCGGACGAGCGTGCCGTGCTGACGAGCCTGGCCGGCATGATCGGGCAGGCCCTGGAGCGTGCCCTGCTCTACGACGCGAAGCACCGGCTGGCGCACGGGCTGCAGGAGGCGCTGCTGCCGCGTTCGCTGCCGGCCCTGGCCGGGTTCGAGGCGGCCGCCCGCTACCTGCCGGCCACGCAGGGCATGGACATCGGGGGCGACTTCTACGACCTGGTGCCGGTGGGCGGGATGGCCGCCGCGGCGATCGGGGACGTGCAGGGCCACAACGTGACGGCGGCGGGCCTGATGGGTCAGTTGCGCACGGCGGTACGGGCGTACACGGCCGTGGGCCAGTCCCCCGCGGAGGTGATGAGCAGTTCCAACCGGCTGCTGATCGACCTGGGTTCGGATCTCTTCGCGAGCTGTCTGTACCTGCGGCTCGACCAGCGGCGCAGGCGGGCCGTGCTGGCCCGCGCGGGTCATCCGCCGCCGCTGCTGCGCCGCCCGGACGGGCGGGTGCGGGTGCTGGACCTCGCGGGCGGTCCGTTGCTGGGCATCGACGCGGCGGCCTCGTATCCGACGACGGAGGTCGATCTGCCTCCCGGCACCGTGCTGGTCCTCTACACCGACGGTCTGGTCGAGTCGCCGGGCGTCGACTTCGAGGAGTCGCTGGCGGAGCTGGGCCGCCGTCTGTCCGGCGCGGGCGACCTGCCGCTGGACGAACTCGCCGACGCCCTCGTGCAGGGGGGCGCCCGCGCGGGGGAACGGCTCGACGACATCGCCGTGTTGCTGCTGCGGGCGACCAAGGAGTGAGGGCGCGCCCGGCCCGTACCGAGGGCGGAAGGGGCAGAGAGCGAAGCGGGGCGCGAGGCGTGCGTGCCGGTTCCGCGCCCGTTCGCACCCCTGTGTGCGTCGTGTGCGCATGCCGCGCCCCCGTCCTGACGCCCCGCCCGACGGCCGACCGGCGTACGCATTCCCCGCTTTGACGACAAGCGGGACAACGGTCGGCGGGCGGCCGGGACGGCGACGGACGGGGCGACCGCGACACCGTGCGCGATACCGCCATCAAGTACCCTTTCCGGGTGGACACGCAGAGCGAGCGGACCGCGACAATCCGTCCCGCGCACAGAACGGAATTTCGGATTCAGCGAATCTGCACATCGATTACTCAACGTGGTCACCGCCACCGGGGGATCTGCACATGCGCGCGCCCCCGGACGCGCCATTGATGCGGGAGTGCCTGGTTCGCCACGTGTCCCGCAAGGGGGGAGGCGGACCGATGCGGCGGCGCATGTGAAGAACTCGCCGCCACGTCGTGCGCACACCTGCACCGTTCGTTCCGACCGTCTGACAAATCGCCTGGTGGAACGTTTGGTTGATTGGAGCCCCGCCGCACCGCGTGCTTTGATCCATCGCACCGAAGGGGCCGTTCGGGCTCTCGGAGACGGGTGCCCTGTCCCCTGCGGCGGCGGCCGTCCCTCTGTCCCCAGAAGTGGCCGCTCCCCCTTGTGAATACCCATACGAAGGGAAAGTTCCTCATGAACACCCCCCAGGTTGAGACCGTTGAGATTTCCGACGCCGAGCTCGACAACGTCTCCGGCGGTCTTTCCGTGAACGCCCTCGACAGCGCCACCGCCGCCCTGAACGGCATCGCCCCGGTCTCCGCCACCGCCGACACCGTCGTCGCCACGGTCGAGGGCGCCACCGGCCTGAGCGTCGCCCCCGTCCAGGGCCTGATCGCCGGTCTCTGATCGCACCCGTGCGTGTCTGAGTCCCGGAGCCGCAGCCGGCGGTTCCGGGATTCTCGGTTGTCCTCGTCCCCCTCTCCGGCCCGCGCCGCGCGTCGACCCCGTGGTCCGTGCCCGCGCAGGCCGGACGAGTCGTTCCTCAGGTGAGGGAAAGTCGTGCAGTTCCGCCAGCAGGCCCTCGCCAAGCTCCAGTCGCCCGAGGAGCTCGACCTCCCGGTGCGTTTCGCCCGGCCGCAGGGCTGGCTCGTGCTCTCGGTGACACTGGTCGCGATGGCCGCGGCCTCCGTCTGGGCGACAACCGGATCGGTGGCCTCCACCGTCGGCGCGCCCGCCGTCCTCACCCACGGGCAGGGCAGTTACCTCCTCCAGAGTCCCGTCGCGGGCCAGGTCACCGCCGTTCTCGCCAAGCAGGGCCAGCGGCTGCCCGCCGACTCCCCCGTCCTGAAGGTCCGCACGCAGCGCAGCACGCCGCAGGGCACCCAGGAGGAGCAGGAGACGGTCGTACGGACCATCAGCGCCGGGCGGATCAGCGCGATCGCCGCCACCGTCGGGCAGATCATCCGGACCGGCACGAACGTCGCCGCCGTCGAGAAGGTCGCGCACGCCGACGACCCGTTGTACGCGACGGTCTACGTGCCCGCCGAGAACGCGGCCTCGATACCCGCGCACGCCGCCGTCGACCTGACCGTGCAGTCCGTGCCCCGGCAGGAGTACGGCGTGCTGCGCGGCCGGGTGAAGTCCGTGGACCGCACCGCCCAGTCGGCGCAGGCGGTCGCGGCGTTCCTCGGTGACACCCAGCTGGGTGAGCAGTTCACGAAGAAGGGCAGGCCGGTGGCCGTGACCGTCCGTCTGATCGAGGCGTCCGGCACCAGGAGCGGGTACGCGTGGTCGACCGCCCAGGGTCCGCCGTTCGCACTCACCTCCATGACGATGGCCACGGCGTCCGTCAAACTCGCCGACCAGCGGCCCGTCGACTGGCTGCTGCCGTGAGCGCCGCGCAGGACACCCGCTCGCGGCGGCGTGCCGCCCCGCCCCGGCGCAAGGTCCCCACCAGCCGGGTGAAGACGGTCCGCACGCCGACCGTGCTCCAGATGGAGGCCGTCGAGTGCGGCGCCGCCTCCCTGGCGATGGTCCTCGGCCACCACGGCAGACACGTCCCGCTGGAGGAGCTGCGCATCGCGTGCGGTGTCTCCCGCGACGGCTCGCGCGCCAGCAACCTGCTGAAGGCGGCCCGCAGTTACGGCCTGACCGCCAAGGGCATGCAGATGGACACCGCGGCGCTCGCCGAGGTGGCGGCCCCGGCGATCCTGTTCTGGGAGTTCAACCACTACGTCGTCTACGACGGCATGGGACGGCACCTCGGGCGGCGCGGCGTCTACATCAACGACCCCGGCAAGGGCCGCCGCTTCGTGCCCATGGAGGACTTCGACGGCAGCTTCACCGGTGTCGTGCTGGTGATGGAACCCGGCGACGGCTTCAGCCGGGGCGGGCGCCGGCCGGGCGTGCTCGGCGCGATGCCGGCCCGGCTGCGCGGCACCGCGGGCACCCTGCCCGCCGCCGTGCTGGCGAGCCTGCTGCTGGTGCTCGTCGGGGCGGCGGTGCCCGCGCTGAGCCGTACGTACATCGACATGTTCCTGATCGGCGGGCAGACCTCGCTGCTCGGGGTGCTGTTCGCGTCCATGGCGGCGAGCGTGCTGCTGACGGTCGTGCTGACCTGGTTGCAGCAGGCCAATCTGCTGCACGGCCGCATCATCTCCTCCACCCTCTCCAGCGCGCGCTTCCTGAGGCATCTGCTGCGGCTGCCGGTGACGTTCTTCTCCCAGCGCAGCCCCGCCGACCTGGTGCAGCGCCTGCAGTCCAACGACGCGGTGGCCGAGACCCTGGCCCGCGACCTGGCGGCGGCGGGCGTCGACGCCGTCGTGGTCGTCCTCTACGCGCTGCTGCTGTACACCTACGACCCGCAGCTCACCTTCGTCGGGATCGGTGTGGCGCTGCTGAACATCGTGGCGATGCGGGTCGTCGTACGGCTGCGCGCCACCCGGACGGCGAAGCTGCGCGCGGACACCGCGCGGCTGACGAACACGGCGTACACCGGTCTTCAGCTGATCGAGACGCTGAAGGCGACGGGCGGTGAGGACGGCTACTTCCGCAAGTGGGCCGGACAGCACGCCACGACGCTGGAGGAACAGCAGCGGCTCGGTGTGCCGAGCGCCTGGCTGGGGGTGGTCGCGCCGACGCTCGCGACGGTCAACAGCGCGCTGATCCTGTGGATCGGCGGCATGCGCGCGGTCGAGGGGCACATCTCGATCGGTCTGCTGGTCGCCTTCCAGGCGCTGGTCACGCGCTTCACGGCCCCGCTGACGCGGCTCAACGGCGTCGCGGGCCGCATCCAGGACTTCGCGGCGGACGTGGCCCGGCTGAAGGACGTGGAGAACTTCAAGGCCGACCCGCTCTACGGCCGCCCGGGGGCCGGGGACTCCACGCGCCGGCTGCACGGCCATGTGGAGCTGGAGAACATCACGTTCGGCTACAACCCGCTGGACAAGCCCCTGCTGGGCGGCTTCGACCTGACGGTGGGCCCCGGGCAGCAGGTGGCCCTGGTGGGCGGGTCCGGCAGCGGCAAGTCGACGGTGTCGCGGCTCATCTCGGGCCTGTACACCGCGTGGGAGGGGGTGATCCGCATCGACGGGCAGCGCATCGAGGACATCCCGCGCGGCGCGCTCGCGGCGTCCGTGTCGTTCGTGGACCAGGAGGTGTTCCTGTTCGAGGGCACCGTCCGCGACAACGTGGCGCTGTGGGACCCGTCGGTGCCGGACGACGCGATCGTGGAGGCGCTGAAGGACGCGGCGCTGTACGACGTGATCGTGCGCCGGCCGGGCGGCATCCACAGCCGGGTGGAGCAGGACGGCCGGAACTTCTCCGGCGGGCAGCGCCAGCGCCTGGAGATCGCCCGTGCGCTGGTGCGGCGGCCCAGCATCCTCGTGCTGGACGAGGTGACGAGCGCGCTGGACGCGGAGACCGAACTGGTCGTGATGGACAACCTCCGCAGGCGCGGCTGCGCCTGCGTGGTGATCGCGCACCGGCTCAGCACGGTCCGCGACAGCGACGAGATCGTGGTGCTCCAGCACGGCACGATCGTGGAACGCGGGCGGCACGAGGAGCTGGTGGCGCGCGGCGGGGCGTACGCGGCGCTGGTCAGGGAGCGGTGAGATGACGACGACCGGCAGTGAGGGCGACCTGGTCCTCGGCGCGCTGGGCTCGCTGGGCACGCCCGTCGACTGCGCGGGTTTCAGCCGCCTCGACCTGGAGGGGCCGCAGGTGCTGTGGCTCGTCGCGTCGGGCGCGGTCGACCTGTTCGCGGTGGACGCGGCGCAGCAGGGCCACTGGCACCACCTGGGCCGTCTGGAGGCGGGTTCGGTCCTGCTGGGGCCGGTGGCCGGGCCGCAGCACACGCTGGTCGCGCGCCCGCTGCGGGACTGCGTGGTGCACCGCATCGGGCTGCGGGAGCTGTACCAGCAGGCCGACACCCAGACGTGGTCGTACGACGCGTACGGCAATCCGCAGTACGTGCCGCCGACGACGAGCCCGCTGGAGTACGCGCTCGCCCTCGGGGTGGGCCGCAGCCTGTCGATCCTGTTCCAGGCGCCGATGGCCGGGGACGGGGGCGTGGCACCGGCCGACGACGACGTGTTCTGGATGCAGGTGCCGCCGGGCAGCGTGCAGTACGGCTCGCTGTACGGCGCGGAGGCCGCGGCCGATCTGCTGATGGACCCGGCGCTGTGGCAGAGCATGGTCGACCAGCAGTACCGGCTGCTGACGACGCTGGACCGGTGGATCGAGCAGTTGGAGCGCACGCACGAGACGCGCACGGCCGCCGGGATCAAGGCGGGCGAGGCGGTGCGCGCCCAGGCGGACCGCACGCTGCTGGCGTCCATCGGCAAGCGGTCCGAGCGGCGCGCCACGGCCGCCGACGCGGACGCCACGTACGCGGCGTGCCGGCTGGTCGCGCGGGAGTCCGGGATCTCGCTGACGGAGCCCGCGCAGAGCGGCACGGGCGGGGACCGGTTGGACCCGGTGGAGCAGATCGCCGTGACGTCCCGGGTGCGGACCCGGGCGGTGCGGCTGGACGGGCCCTGGTGGCGGGACAACGTGGGCCCGCTGGTGGGCCACCGGGCGCTGTCGGGGGCGCCGGTCGCGCTGCTGTGGCGGCGCGGCGGCTACGCGGCGGTGCATCCGGCGACGGGCCGGGAGACGCCGGTCGAGAAGGCGAACGCGGAGGAGTTCGAGCCGCGGGCGGTGATGTTCTACCGCCCGCTGCCGGAGAGGCGGCTCGGGCCGGCCGGGCTGGTGCGGTTCTGTGTGCGGGGCACGCGCGGCGACGTCACGGGGCTGGTGCTGAGCGGTCTGGTGACGGTGGCGCTGGGGGCGCTGGTGCCGGTCGCGACGGGCAAGGTGCTCGGCGAGTACGTGCCGAGGGCGCAGACGGACCTGATCGTGCAGGTGTGTCTGGCGGTGCTGCTCAGCTCGGTGGTGTCGGCGGCGTTCATGCTGCTGCAGAACCTGACGATCCTGCGGCTGGAGGGCCGGCTGGAGGCGACGCTCCAGCCGGCGGTGTGGGACAGGCTGCTCAGACTGCCCACGAAGTTCTTCACGGAGCGCTCCACGGGTGAGCTGGCGAGCGCGGCGATGGGCATCAGCG
>DASTDN010000106.1:0-2889 GCA_035710365.1 Streptomyces sp.
GATCCGCGACGACGGCACCGCCGACATCGCCGAGACCCTGCACATCGGCCGCATCGGCGTCCTCGACGAGGACTACGCCCCGCTCGTCATCGACTGGCGGGCGCCCGCCGCCGCGCCCTTCTACCGCTCGACCCCGGTCGACCCCGGCCGCGTCGTCCGCCGCCGCGTCATCCGGTCCAAGGGGCGGCGTGTCCTCGGCGTCGAGGACGACCTGATGCGCCCCGAGCTGACCGCGTCCCTCGGCGGCCGCGAGCTGGCCGTCGTCGGCGACGGCGCCCTGATGGCCGCGCTCGGCCAGGCCCGCAGCCACACCATGCGCGACATCGTCGCCTCCATCCAGGCCGAGCAGGACCTGGTGATCCGCGCCCCGGCCGCCTCCGTGACGTACGTCGAGGGCGGCCCCGGCACCGGCAAGACCGCCGTCGCCCTGCACCGCGCCGCCTACCTCCTCTACCAGGACCGGCGCCGCTACGCGGGCGGCATCCTCATCGTCTCGCCCACCCCGCTGCTCGTGGCGTACACCGAGGGCGTACTGCCCTCCCTCGGCGAGGAGGGCCAGGTCGCCATCCGGGCGATCGGCTCGCTCGCCACCGACATCGCGGGCGCCGAGGCCACGGTGTACGACTCCCCGGCCGTGGCCCGCGCCAAGGGCTCCTCCCGCATGCTCAAGGTCCTGCGGAAGGCCGCCCGCGGCACCCTGGAGAGCGCCACCGCGCCGGACCGGCTCCGGGTGGTCGCCTTCGGCCGCCGCCTGGAGCTGGAGGCACCGGAGCTGGACCGCGTCCGGCAGACCGCGCTCGGCGGCACCGCCCCCGTCAACCTGCTGCGCCCGCGCGCCCGCAAGCTGCTGCTGGACGCCCTGTGGGAGCGCTCCGGCGCCGGGGCCCGGCACACCGACCCCGAACTCGCCGCCGAGCTGCGCTCCTCCTTCGACGAGGACGTCACCTCCGAGGACGCCTTCCTCGCCTTCCTGGACGCCTGGTGGCCCGAGCTGACCCCGAGGACGGTCCTCACCGCCATGTCCGACGAGCGCCGCCTGGGCCGCTGGGCCCGGCGCGTCCTCAACCCGGGCGAGGTCCGCAAGGTCGCCCGCTCCCTGAAGCGGGACGCCCTCTCCGTGCACGACGTCGCCCTGCTCGACGAGCTCCAGGCGATCCTCGGCACCCCCGCCCGGCCCCGCCGCAAGCGCGAACTCGACCCGCTCGACCAGCTCACCGGCCTGGAGGAGCTGATGCCGGTGCGCGAGGAGACCCAGCGCGAGCGCGCCGAGCGCCTCGCCCAGGAACGCACCGAGTACGCGCACGTCATCGTCGACGAGGCCCAGGACCTCACCCCCATGCAGTGGCGCATGGTCGGCCGTCGCGGCAGACACGCCACCTGGACGGTCGTCGGCGATCCCGCCCAGTCGTCCTGGTCCGACCCGGACGAGGCGGCCCGCGCCCGCGACGAGGCCCTCGGCACCCGCCCCCGCCGCCGCTTCACCCTCACCGTCAACTACCGCAACCCCGCGGAGATCGCCCGGCTCGCCGCCCGCGTCCTGGCCCTGGCCATGCCGGGCGCCGAGTCCCCGGCGGCGGTGCGCTCCACGGGCGTCGAACCGCGCTTCGCCGTCGCGGGCGGCTCCCTGGCCGACACCGTCCGGCAGGAGGCGCGGCGGCTGCTGGACCGGGTGGACGGCACGGTCGGCGTGGTCGTCGCGATGAACCGCCGCGAGGAGGCCGGACGCTGGCTCGCGGGCCTCGGGGACCGCGTCGTCGCCCTCGGCAGCCTGGAGGCCAAGGGCCTGGAGTACGACGCGACGGTCGTCGTCTCCCCGGCCGAGATCGCCGACGAGTCCCCGGCCGGCCTGCGCGTCCTGTACGTCGCCCTGACCCGCGCCACCCAGCAGCTCACGGTCGTGTCGGCGGAGCGCGACGACCCCGACGCGGCCGGCGTCCCGGATCTGATGAGGGAGTGACCCGCAGGCGGGACGGGGAGCCGCCCGCACCCCGGAAAAAGGACTCGCCGGGGGGAATGGCCTTACCGCGATGGTTTGTTAGCCTGGGTGTGGCACCGGCTCGATCCAAGCCCCCGGGCCCAACCTTCGTCGCTACGAGCGACCACTTGCCGCGAGGCGAGCATGGCGGGCCGGTGTCATGAACGAGCGAGAGGCCCACGTCACCCCGTGACGTGGGCCTCTCGCGTTCCCCGGCCGCGGCCGCTGTGAACAAAAGCACCGCAATCAGGGGCGGCTACCCCGTACTCGGCGGTAGGTGCGACGATCGGACGGCACGCGAACGCGACACGGTGAAAGCAGAGGAAGTCGGCCATGGCAACGGCGCCCAGCGTCTCGTACTCGATGACGATCCGGCTGGAGGTGCCCGCGAGCGGAACGGCCGTCTCACAGCTCACCACCGCCGTGGAGTCCTCCGGAGGCTCGGTGACCGGCCTCGACGTCACCGCGTCCGGACACGAGAAGCTCCGTATCGACGTCACCATCGCGGCCAGCTCGACCGCGCACGCCGACGAGATCGTGGAGCAGCTGCGCCGCATCGAGGGCGTCACGCTCGGCAAGGTCTCGGACCGTACGTTCCTCATGCACCTCGGCGGCAAGATCGAGATGGCGTCGAAGCACCCCATCCGCAACCGCGACGACCTGTCCATGGTGTACACGCCCGGCGTGGCCCGGGTCTGCATGGCCATCGCAGAGAACCCCGAGGACGCCCGCCGCCTCACCATCAAGCGCAACTCCGTCGCCGTGGTCACGGACGGCTCCGCCGTGCTGGGCCTGGGCAACATCGGGCCCAAGGCCGCGCTGCCCGTCATGGAGGGCAAGGCCGCCCTGTTCAAGCGGTTCGCGGGCATCGACGCCTGGCCGCTCTGCCTCGACACCCAGGACACCGACGCGAT
>DASTDN010000107.1:0-22761 GCA_035710365.1 Streptomyces sp.
ACGCCGCGGCCCACGTACAGCCGGTCCGTCGTGTACCGCCAGCGCAGCCGGAGGCGGTCGGCGGCCGGGAGGTCGGCGGCGAGACGGTGCCAGACGCGGCCCGACCAGCCGGTGACCGAGCCGGACGGGTGCTCCTGCGGCTCCTGCCCGGACCGCTTCGTCGTGAACGGCACCGGCTGCCAGGCGTCGTCGCCCTCCTCGGCGGTCTCCAGGACGAGGGAGTCCGCGGACGGCTCGGTGTCCCACCACAGGGAGCACTCCAGCCGGGCGTCGCCCCCCGAGGTGTCCAGCGCGGGCAGGGTCAGCGTGGCGGCGGTGGCGCTCGCCATGCCGGAGTACCAGGCGGAGCGCCCGTGCGCGGGGCGTACCGGGACGGCCCGTGCGAGGTTGGTCGCCGCCGCCACCCGGGGCGCCGAACCGGACCGCCAGGTGCGCACCGGGTGCACGGAGTTGCCCAGCACCACCAGGAACGAGTCGGTGCTCGGGTCCAGGACCAGCACGGTTCCGGTGAAACCGGTGTGGCCCGCGGTGCGCGGCGTGGCCATCGCGCCCATGTACCAGTGCTGGTAGAGCTCGAAGCCCAGGCCGTGCTCGTCGCCCGGGAAGGCCGTGTTGAAGTCGGTGAACATCAGCTCCACGGACTCCGGCCGCAGGATGCGCGCCCGGCCGTACGCGCCGCCGTTGAGCAGCGTCCGGCCCAGCACCGCGAGGTCCCAGGCGCAGGAGAACACCCCGGCGTGACCGGCGACCCCGCCCAGGCTGTGGGCGTTCTCGTCGTGGACCTCGCCCCACACCAGACCCCGGTCCAGGCCCGACCAGGGCTTGCGGGAGTCCTCGGTCGCGGCGATGCGCGGCTTCCAGTCGGCGGGCGGGTTGTAGCGGGTGCCGCGCATGCCGAGCGGGCCGGTGATCTCCTCGCGCAGCAGCGTGTCGAGGGTGCGGCCGGTGACGCGCTCCAGGACCAGTTGCAGGGAGATCAGGTTCAGGTCGGAGTACAGGTAGGCGGTGCCGGGCGGGTTCAGCAGCGTCTCGTCGTACACGCGCCGGACGCGTTCCTCGTGCGTGGGCGCGCTGTACAGCGGGATCCAGGCGCGGAAGCCCGAGGTGTGGGTGAGGAGCTGACGGATCGTGACGTCCTGCTTGCCGGCCCGGCCGAACTCCGGCACGTAGGCCGCGACGCGCTCCTCCAGGACCAGCGCCCCGCGCTCGATCTGCTGGACGGCGAGTATCGACGTGAACAGCTTCGACACCGACGCCAGGTCGAACACGGTGTCCTCGGCCATCGGGATCTGCTCGTCGGCCGGGAACTCCACGCCCGTGTCGGTCTTCTCGTCGTACGCCCTGTAGCGCACCGCCTTGCCGATCGGCTCGTGCAGCGCGACGGTGCCGCCCCGCCCGGCGAGCAGTACGGCGCCCGCGTACCACGGGTGCGTGGGGGAGGGGCCGAGGAACGTCTCGGCGTCGGTGACCAGTTTCCGCAGGTGCTCGGGCAGCAGCCCGGCCTCCTCGGCGGAGCCGCGCCGCAGCACGGTGGAGCGGCGGCCCCGGTCCTTCGCCTCCGTCGCGCCCGCCGGTCCGGCCGGGAGCGTGGCGAGGGCCACGGCACCGCCCAGCGCCACGGCCGCGCCACCCAGTTGCCGCCGGGTCAGACCGCCGCCCGCTCTGCCGCTCACCGCGTCCTCGGTCATCAGGAGCCTCCCGTCACACACCTGGCTGAAAGTATCTTTCCGATCTGTGTCGCGAGGTGAAACTTTCCTGTCAGCGGTGAGGTGCTGTCAATGGTGCGGCACCGCCCGGGTGTTCGGAGTTCACGTCTCCCGCCCGGACACACCCGCCCGGGACCGGCCGCCGCCTCGCCCGCCGACGGGCGGGGCCCCGCACCGCCCGGCCCTGCGCGGTGTCTTGACCTCCCCGGGCGGCCCGCGCAAGATCGGCTCTCATGAGGCCCGGACACGGCAGCACCGTCGACGGGGTGCTGCGGCGCAGCGCCCGCCGCACCCCCGCCCGCGTGGCACTCGAGTACGGCGCACGCACCTGGACCTACGGCGAACTCGACGCCGCCGTCTCCCGCGCGGCGGGCCTGCTCCGCGCCCGGGGCCTGTCACCCGGTGACCGGGTCGGCGCCTACGGCCACAACTCCGACGCCTACCTCATCGCCTTCCTCGCCTGCGCCCGCGCCGGACTCGTGCACGTCCCGGTCAACCAGAACCTCACCGGCGACGACCTCGCCTACATCGTCGGCCAGTCCGGCAGCTCGCTCGTCCTGGCCGACCCGGACCTCGCCGCCCGCCTCCCGGACGGCGTGGCGGTCATGCCGCTGCGCGACAGCGACGACGCCCTGCTGACCCGGCTCGCGACGGCGGCGCCGTACGACGGTCCCGAGCCGGACGCCGAGGACCTGGCGCAGTTGCTGTACACCTCCGGTACGACCGCCCTGCCCAAGGGCGCGATGATGACGCACCGCGCGCTGGTCCACGAGTACCTGAGCGCCGTCACCGCCCTCGACCTCCGGGCCGGGGACCGCCCCGCGCACGCCCTGCCGCTGTACCACTCGGCGCAGATGCACGTCTTCCTGCTGCCCTACCTCACGGTCGGCGCCACCAACGTCCTGCTCGACGCGCCCGACGGCGACCGCATCCTCGACCTGGTGGAACAGGGCCGCGTGGACAGCCTGTTCGCGCCGCCGACGGTGTGGATCGCCCTCGCCCACCGCCCCGACTTCGCCACCCGCGACCTCCACGGCCTGCGCAAGGCGTACTACGGCGCGTCGGTCATGCCGGTGCCCGTGCTCCGGCGCCTGCGCGAACGCCTCCCCGGGCTCGCGTTCTACAACTGCTTCGGCCAGAGCGAGGCCGGCCCGCTGACCACCGTCCTCGGCCCCGACGAGCACGACGGCCGGATGGACTCCTGCGGACGCCCCGTGCTGTTCGTGGAGGCGCGCGTGGTCGACGGGGACGGCAGGGACGTGCCCGACGGCACGCCCGGCGAGGTCGTCTACCGCTCACCGCAGCTCTGCGAGGGCTACTGGGACAAGCCCGAGGAGACCGCGGAGGCCTTCCGCGACGGCTGGTTCCACTCCGGGGACCTCGCGGTGCGCGACGCGGACGGCTATCTCACCGTCGTCGACCGCGTGAAGGACGTCATCAACTCCGGTGGCGTCCTGGTCGCCTCCCGGCAGGTGGAGGACGCCCTCTACGGCCACGAGTCCGTCGCAGAGGTCGCCGTCGTCGGTCTGCCCGACGAGCGCTGGATCGAGGCGGTCACCGCCGTCGTCGTCCCGCGCGGCGAGGTCACGGAGGCGGAACTGATCGCCCACGCCCGCGGGAAACTCCCCTCCTTCAAGGCCCCCAAGCGCGTTCTGTTCGTCCCGGAACTGCCCCGCAACGCCAGTGGCAAGATCCTCAAACGGGAACTCCGCGACCGCTTCGCCGACGCCTGAGACGCCCCCGGCCCGTGCGCCCGCCGGAACCGGTTCCCGAAGCGGTCCGTGCCACCACCCGGCGTGCTCTCCCGCAGGCGACGGCATCCCGGTGACCGGGCCCGGTGCCCACGGCCCGGACCCGCCCCCACCGGTACGTCCGGACACCGCCCCCATCAGCCCCATCGCCGCCGCTTCACCCGCCCGCCTCCCCGGCCGGAGCCACGACGGTCCCGCCGCCCGCGCGGCCCCCGCACCGGGCCGGACCTGCTGGTCACGTCCGCCCGCACGGACACCCGGACAGGCTCGAACACGTACCATGGCGGCATGTCGTTCCTCCGCCGCCGCAGCGCAACGCCCGCCGGGCCCGACTTCGACGTACTGGCCATGGACCCGGGCGACTGGCCCGGGAACCTGGGCGCCGGGCTGCTGCCCGCACCCGACGGCACGTGCCAGGGCGTCTTCCTGCGCTACGACCTGTTCGGCGGCCGGGGACCCGCGATGATCATCGGCAACCTCCCGGAGGGCTCCCCGGCCCGCGAGGTACCCGAGGGCCAGGCCCCCTTCGAGGTGGCCCAGCTCCTGCTCGCCCTGGAGAACGACGAGGAGATCACCGTCGTCGGCACCGAGGACGTGCCGGTGATGCAGGGCGACAACCTCCTCATCGTGCGGCGCGTGAAGCTCTCCGAGAGCCGGATCTCCTGCGTCCAGTTCGACCGCAGCGACAACGTCCTGGTGACCATCGCCGCCTGGGACCGCCCCATCACCGACGACCTGTACGCGCTGCTCAAACCGCTGCCCGCGGAGCTCTTCCAGCAGGGCTGATCCCCACCGCACGACACACCGCGGGCCGGGCCCCCGAGAGGGGACCCGGCCCGCGGCCCTACCGCCGTGCTACGGCCTCACCAGGGCCTTCGTCCCTACTTGCGCACCGACGGCATCAGGTCCACGTCCGCCGCCCGGACGAACGCCACCCGGTGGCCGAACTGGATCTCGTAGTACTGGTCCGTGCCGGTGACGACCTTGTGGTTGGACGGGTCGAAGGTCGTCGCCCAGTAGTACTGGCCGGGCACCTTGTCACCGGCGACGTACCGCTGCCCCGCGAGCAGCTTGTACGGCAGCGGCGACACCGCCTGCGCGGGTACGCCCGCCGGGTACGCCGACGCCTCCGGGTAGGCCCGCCCGTACACCGGCACACTCTCCTTGCCGGCCTTCGGCGTCACGACCGCGCCCTTGGCGGGCACCGCCGCGGGCTGCGCCGCCGGGTTGTGGAACCAGGCCTTCTGGCCCAGGTACCAGATCGCCGTCCAGTCGCCCCACGTGTCCGCGACCGCGTACTGCTGACCCGTGGACACCCGCGACGACAGGTCGTTCACCCCCTTGGTCGGGGCGCGGTTCAGGCCGATGTCGGTGATCAGCGGGGCGTTCACGTCGTGGTCGGTGTACAGCCGCACCGCGCTGGAACCGTGCGCCCTGCACGGCTCACCGGCGGTGGTGCAGCCCGTGAACACCGGCTGGTTCGTCGCGTAGTCCGGGCGGATCGTCACCACGCCGCCGTTCTTGGCGGCCGTCGCCTCGAAGGGGGCCCCGAGCAGAGTGAAGTAGTGCGCCCAGTCCCAGTACGGGCCCGGGTCGGTGTGCATGCCCGGGATGGTCGCGGTGGTCGTGCCCGGCACGGTGTCGTGACCGAGGATGTGCTGCCGGTCCAGCGGGATGTCGTACTTCTCCGCGAGGTACTTCACCAGCCGGGTCGACGACAGGTACATCGCCTCCGTGTACCAGGCGTCCGGGTTCGTCAGGAAGCCCTCGTGCTCCAGGCCGATCGACTTGGCGTTGACGTACCAGTTGCCCGCGTGCCACGCCACGTCCTTCGCCTTCACGTGCTGGGCGATGTGCCCGTCCGTGGAGCGCAGCGAGTAGTTCCAGGACACGTAGGTGGGGTCCTGCACCAGGTTGAGCACGCCCTCCCAGGCGCCCTCCGTGTCGTGCACCACGATGTAGTCGATGGACTGCGACGCCGGCCGGTTCCCCAGGTCGTGGTTGCCGTAGTCACCGTCCCCGAACTGCTCGTACGGCGCCGGGATCCACTCGCAGGACACCGTCGTCGGGCACTCGGTCCCGGCGGCGGACACCTTGCGCAGCCCCGTGCGGGCGAGCTGCCCGACCTCGGGCACCAGACCGGGGCGGGCCGTCAGGGAGATCCGCTCGCCGCTGTCGGTGACCCGCACCTCGCCCTTGCGGATCACGTCGAAGACGTCGTCCGCGTACGCCTTCGCCGTCGAGGCGTCGTCGGCGCCCGAGAAACGGGCCACCGCTCCGTACCAGTCGGCCGGGTCCTTGCTCAGCGGCTCGCCGAGCTCCTTCTGCGCGGCGGCCAGCAGCGCCGCACCGCCCGCCACGTTGGCCGCCGCGTCCGAGCGCAGTCGCCCCGCGCTCAGCCCGGTCAGCCCGGCCGCCTCCGGCAGGGTCCGCAGCCGGGCCGGGAGGTCCGAGGTGTCGGGCAGCTTCGCCTCGGGACGCAGCGCCGGGCGGGCGTCGTCGCCGCGCGGGTCCTCGGTGCCCTCGCTGTGGTGCACTGCCGAGGCGATCGCGGTCCGCGCGTCGGTGAGGTGCATCGGGCCGTAGCCGCCGGTCACACTGGGGGCCCCGGCATGGCCGTCCCAGCGGGACTGCAGGTAGGAGACGCCCAGCAGCACGCTCTGCGGCACCCGGTACTGGGCCGCGGCGGACGCGAAGGCCCCCTTCAGGTTCTGCGGGGCGGGCCCGGCGCCGGACGGCGCGGCCCCGAGCAGCGGCAGCACCAGCGCCGCGGCGGCGACGGCACCCGCCGCACCCCGGGTGCGCCTGCGCCCGGCTGCTCGGTTGGGGTCGGTGGATCCTCGCAATGCAGCCTCCTGGGACAGATGAGCGCGATGAGCCGTGCGCGGCCGGGCGCGTGCGTCAGTGGTACCGGCTGGCCGAGCATCCGTCAATCATGCCCAGCGGCGGACGTTTTCCCATGTCAACGCCCACGCCCGGGAGTTTCGCGCCGACCGGCCCCGGGCCTGCGGGGCGTCAGTGGAGTACACCAGTGGCTGCCGGGGCGAGGAACTCCGAAACACGTCGCGCACCCCCGGCGGGTGCGGAAGGGGGACCCGGCCGGGCCCGCCGCACGTGAAAGGGCCCGCGGTACCTCCCGTCCGGGAGGCACCGCGGGCCCTGGATCCCCTGTCAGCGAGTACCGACCGCCGCCCGGACGGCCCGCCGGGCCATCTGCACGTCGTCGTGCAGCCGCCTCAGCAGCAGCCGCTGCTCCTCGCCGGACGGCAGGGCCCCCGGGTGGGCGGGTCCGGCCGCCGGCGGGGCCGGGTCGTGCATCGAACGCTGCACGGCCGTCTCGTACGTACGGATCTCGCGGGTCAGCACCAGCATCAGGTTCACCAGGAACGCGTCGCGCGAGGCCGGGCCCCCGGACTGGGCGATCTGGCTGATCTGGCGGCGCTCGGCGGGCGCGCTGCCGAGGACCGACCACAGCGTCGCCAGGTCGTGGCCCGGCAGGTACCAGCCCGCGTGCTCCCAGTCGACGAACACCGGACCCGAGGGCGACAGCAGCACGTTGGACAGCAGCGCGTCGCCGTGGCAGAACTGGCCCATGCCCTGACGGCCCGCCGCCTGCGCGATGCCGTGCAGCAGCTTCTGCAGGTCACCGAGGTCCCGGTCGGTGAGCAGTCCCAGCTCGTGGTAGCGGGAGATCCGGGCCGCGTAGTCCACGGGTGCGTCGAACATGCCGGCCGGCGGACGCCAGGAGTTGAGCCGGCAGACCGCGCCGAGCACCGCCCTGATGTCCCCGTGCGCCGGAGCGTCCACGGGGTGGCGCTGGAGCGCCGCCGCCCGTCCCGGCATCCGCTCGATGACGAGGGTGCAGTTGTCCGGGTCCGCCGCGATCAGCCGGGGCGTCCGCACGGGCGGACGGTGCCGGACGAACGAGCGGTATGCCGCTATTTCGTGCCGGGTGCGCTCCGCCCACGCCGGGGAGTGGTCCACGAGGCACTTGGCGACGGCCGTGCTGCGCCCGGTCGTTCCGACCAGGAGCACGGACCGGCTGCTGCGGCGCAGCACCTGCACCGGGGTGAACTCCGGGCAGATCCGGTGCACCGACGCGATCGCCGTGCGCAGTTGGGCGCCCTGCGGGCCGGACAGGTCGAGCCGGCCGCTGAGCGGCTGGCCGCCGGGCCCCGAGGGGCGTCGCATCCTGCCCGTCGCGGGCGCGGGTGCCGTCGTTCGCGCGGGGGCCAGATAGGGGCCGCTCCCCGCGGGACGGGCATGCAGCGACCGGGGCGGGGCGGACACGGAGGACGACGCTGCGTACATGGGCGATACAGATCCCTTCGTGTGCCTGCTGTGCCTGCCTTGCGTGCACGCCGTCCCGACCCGGTCTCCGGTGAACGCATCCTGGGGAATGCCCGCGAGGACCGGGTCGGGGTGGCGCATTCCTACCTGACACCCGACGCCCACTGGCACACCACGTAGCGCACCCTGGCGAAGCCTGGCGAATACTCCACGGGCAAGTCCGGCGGGCTACTGTCAACTCAGCCGAGAACCTGGGGGCTTGACGTGGGCGGACAACCCAACACCCGGCTCGCGGACCTGTTCGGCCTGGCCGGCTGGTCCAAGGGCGAACTCGCGAGGCTGGTCAACCGGCAGGCGGCGGCCATGGGCCATCCGCAACTGGCGACCGACACCTCACGGGTGCGGCGGTGGATCGACATGGGAGAGATCCCGCGCGATCCGGTGCCCCGGGTGCTGGCGGCTCTGTTCACCGAGCGTCTCGGCCGTGTCGTGACCACTGAGGACCTCGGTCTGGTCCGGCACGGGCGTACGGGGAAACGGCCGGGCGGCGGGAGCGAGAAGCATCCCGACGGAGTGCCGTGGGCGCCCGAACGGACCGCCGAGGTCCTCACCGAATTCACGGGAATGGACCTCATGCTCAACCGACGCGGCCTGATGGGCGCGGGCGCCGTGCTCACCACGGGACCCGCACTCAGCAGTGCCATGCACCAATGGCTGCACACCGACCCTGCGCCGGCCCCCGGCGCTCCCGCATCCGATCACCCCCTGTACGCCGACCCCGCCGGGCTCGACCGCTACGAGGCCGCCCCCGTCGGGTCGCAGGAGATCGAGGAACTGGAACGCTCGGTCGAGGTGTTCCGGGCCTGGGACGCCGCCCGCGGCGGCGGACTCCAGCGCAAGGCGGTCGTGGGACAGCTCAACGAGGTGGGCGGCATGCTCGCCTACCGCCACCCGCCCCACCTCCAGCGGCGGCTGTGGGGTGTCGCCGCCAACCTCGCCGTCCTCGCGGGCTGGATGTCGCACGACGTCGGCCTGGAACCCACGGCGCAGAAGTACTTCGTCATCGCCGCGCACGCTGCCCGGGAGGGCGGCGACCGGCCGCGCGCCGGGGAGGCGCTGTCGCGGGCTGCCCGCCAGATGGTGCACCTGGGACGGCCCGACGAGGCGCTGGACCTGATGAAGCTCGCCCAGACCGGTTCCGGGGAGCGGGTGCTGCCGCGCACCATGGCGATGTTCCACACCATCGAGGCCTGGGCGCAGGCGTCGATGGGCAAGGGGCAGGCCATGCGCCGCACCCTGGGCCGGGCCGAGGACCTGTTCGCCTCCGACAAGTCCGACGTGCCACCGCCGAGCTGGATGCAACTGTTCAACGAGGCCGACCTGTACGGCATGCAGGCACTGGCGTACCGGACCCTCGCGGAGTTCGAGCCGGACGCCGCCGTGCACGCCCAGCACTACGCGGACAAGGCGCTGGCGCTGCGGGTGGACGCGCAGGAGCGGTCGAAGATCTTCGACCATCTGTCCATGGCCTCGGCGTGCTTCATCGCGGACGACCCCGAACAGGCCGCCGGGTACGCGCGGCTGGCCCTGGTGTCGATGGGCTCGAACTCCTCGCACCGCACCTGGGACCGGCTGCGCGAGATGTACCGGCTCACCGCCCAGTACTCCGGCTACCCGAAGATCCGTGAGCTGCGCGACGAGATCCAGCGGGCCCTGCCCAAGCAGAAGGGCGGGCCCGGTGACGGCAGTATGCGGACGTAGCCGGGGCGGTGTCGCGCGGCCCGCCCCGGCACGCCACCGGTCGCCGGGGTGCCGGGTTCAGGCCGTCACCCTGGCGACGAGGAGACAGGCGCTGGCCGCGCGCCCGGTGTCGTCGAACTCCTCGGCGACCAGGCGTACGCAGTCCCGGGCGTCGGCGGCCCGGCTCAGCAGCGGGGCGAGACCGAGAAGCCGGTCCGCCGCCGTGCCGCCGGGCGGCAGCAGCCCGTCGCTGTGCAGCAGCAGCAGGTCGCCCGGCCGCAGGGTCTCCTCGGCGTCGGTGCCTGCGGGCGCGGTCAGGGCGCGTCCCGTCCCGGCACGGAACAGCAGCGGTGCGGGGCGTCCGGCGTTCGCCCACAGCAGGGTCCGGGTCCGCGGCCGGTAGCGGCAGCACAGGGCGCCGGCCGGGCCGGGCCCCGCCGAGGCCCGCAGCAGTTCCCCGGTCAGCTCCAGCAGCCGGGCGGGCGGGATGCCGGCCAGCGCCAGTCCGCGTACGGCGCCCAGCAGCATCGTCACGCCCGAGGTGACCGCGACGCCGTGCCCGGACAGGTCGCCGACCCCGAGCACGGTCTCGCCCTCGGGCAGGCCCAGCGTGTCGTACCAGTCGCCGCCGGCGGGTCCGCTCGTGGTCGCCGGCAGGCGGTGCGCCGCCAGGTCCAGGCCGGGGGTGGCCCGGCGGGCCGGCCGCGGGGAGCCGTGCCGCGCGGGCGCCGCGGTCCGCGGCCCGGTGTCCGCGCGGCCAGCGGCGGGCGGGAGCGAGTCACGGGTCTCGCTCACCGCCCGCCGACGGCGCCGCAGTTCGCTGACGTCCCGCAGCACGGCCCACATCGAGGCGGTGCTGCCGTCGGCGGCGAGCACCGGTTCGCCCATCATGTGCACGGTCCGCACCTCGCCGTCCGGGCGAGTCACCCGGAACTCCCCGTGGACGGGCCGGGCGTCGACCAGGCAGTCCGTGACCATCGCCGTCAGCTTCGGCCGGTCGGCTGCCGGGACCACGGAGGGCAGTTCGTCCAGGGTGAGCGGGGCGCCGGCGGGGTCCCGGCCCAGGATGGCGTACAGCTCGGCGGACCAGCGGGCCTCGTCGGTCCGCAGGTTCCACTCGGCGCTGCCGACCCGGTTCAGCAGCGATCCGGGCGACGGGGCGCCGGGGACCGGCCCGCCCGGGGGGCCGTCGCGCAGTTGCGCCAGGTGCTCGTCGAGGTCGTCGAGCTGGTACAGCGCCAGGTCGCACAGCGCACGCCACCACCGGCCCCGGGGATCCGATCCGTCGACGGGGGTGCCCCGCCGGACGGCGTCCACGTCGCCCTTGAGCCGCCGCGTCTGCGATATCAGCGCGTCCACCGGACCCCGGCCCGGGGGCTGGGCGGCTGAACGGCCCGCAGACTGCTGGGACGGCATGACGCACTCCGATGAAGGACGGGACGGCCGGGGCGGACGAGGGAACGTTACGACTGTCGCACAGCCCGCAACGCCCTGTAAGGGATTCGGCGAGACACGATACGGTGGTGCTTTCGGCATATGCCATAGTCTTCGTCGAGTACTCCCGGGACGCGCGTCGCGGTATGCCGAAGAGCCTCAAGCCGTAGGGAATATACGGCACTTGGCCCGTGAAGCCGAAGGAAATCACGGTGTCTGAGCAGGTGTTCGATGGCCGTACGTTCCCTTCCCGGGTGTGTCACGGAGAGTCACGCGTACAGGTCCGGCCGGGGCACCGGGCCGACGAGGACGCGGGCGCCGTCCGCCAGGGACCGGATGCCCGCCTCCGCGACGGCCGCCGCCGCGCAGCCGTCCCGGGCGCTCGGTCCGGTGACCGTGCCCCGCCGCACGGCGTCCACCCAGGACTGCACCTCACGGTCGTAGGCATCCGCGAACCGCACGAGGTAGTCCTGCGGCACCTCCGCGCGGGCGCCGCCCCCGGCCGTCACCGTCATGGCCCGCTCCTCACCGATCCGCGCACCGCCCCGCTCGCAGACGGCCTCGCAGCGCACCTGGTAGCCGAAGCCGCAGTTGACGAACACCTCGACGTCGACCAGGGCGCCGTCCGCCGTCTCCAGCAGCACGAACTGCGGGTCCAGCAGGCCCGAGGGCGCGCCCGAGGAGGACGCGGGCCGCAGCACCGTCACCGCGGTGATCTCCTGGCCGAGCAGCCAGCGGGCCGCGTCGATCTCGTGCGACACCGAGCTGTTGATCAGCATGTCGCTCGTGAAGCCGGGAGGGGAGGACACGTTGCGGTGCGCGCAGTGGAGCATCAGCGGCCGGCCCAGCCGCCCGCTGTCCAGCAGTGCCTTGAGGTCCCGGTACTCGGCGTCGTACCGCCGCATGAAGCCGACCTGGACCAGCCGCCTGCCGAGCCGCGCCTCCGCCTCCATCACGCGCAGCGCGCCCGCCGGGCCGGGCGTCAGCGGTTTCTCGCACAGCACCGGCAACCCCCGCGCGAACGCGGCCTGCAGGGCCTCCTCGTGCGCGGGGCCGGGCGAGGCGATCAGTACGGCGCCGACGCCCGGCGCGTCGAGGGCGGCCTCCATGTCCGTGTGCACGAGGACGCCGTCCACGCCGGACACGGCGTCCCGGGCCCGCCCGGTGTCGGGGTCGGCGACGGCGGCGACCCTGGCGCCGCTGACCACCCGGTCCAGCCGGCGTACGTGGTCGGCGCCCATGTGTCCGGTGCCCAGGACCGCCACGCCCAGCGGATCGGCCATGTCCCTCCACTCCTCTCCCCGGACTCCGCCGGTCCGCCGCGGGGACCGGGCCGCGGCGTGCGCGCGAGGCGACGATCAGCGTGTCACGGCCGTCGCGACCGTCCCAGGGCCTCAGTCGTCGTCCTCGTCGGGACCGCAGGAGCTGCCGTCCGGCGGGAGCGTGCCGTACAGCAGGAACGCGTCGACCTTGCCGTGCACGCACTTGGAGGAGGCGTAACCGGTGTGGCCCTCGCCCCTGTTGTCCAGCACCACGGCCGACGGGCCGAGCCGCCGCGCCGTCTGCTCCGTCCATCGGTACGGGGTGGCCGGGTCGCCCCGGGTGCCGACCAGCAGCATCTTCGGCGCGCCGACGTCCCTGACCTTCTCGCGGATGAAGTCGGTGCCCCTCGGACGGCCGTGGCACATCAGCACCTGTGCCAGCCGGTAGCGGCCGAACACGGGTGAGGCCTGCTCGTACCGGCCGCGCAGCCGGCGCACGCTCTCCGCCACCTCGCGGGCCGCGGGGCGGTCGGGGTCGTCCGCGCAGTTGATCGCCATCAGCGCCGCCGGCAGGTTGTCGAGCGGGACGTCCTCCTCGTCCACGAGACCGTGACGGACGGGCCGGCCGCCTCCCCCGGCGTCGTTCCCGGTCCCCTGCCGCGTGCCGGCCCCGCTTGGCCGGGGAGGGGCGGACCCGCCCGAGGTGAGGTCCTCGACGCCGCTCGTGTCGCCGTCCTCGACGAGTTGGGCGAGGACCCGCTCCAGCAGCGGCCACGTCTCCTTGCCGTAGAGGCCCTGGGCGAGCGCGCCCACCAGGTCCTGGCCGGTGAACGGCGTCCCGAAGTCCGTCGGCAGCGGGTTCCGGTCGAGCGACTCGACCAGTTCCACGACCTGTTCGCGGGCGAGCCGCGCGTCCTGGCCGAACGGACAGGCGAGGTCCTCGGCGCACCACTCGATGAAGTTCTCCAGCGCGGTCTGCTGGCCGAGCGCGCCCACCCGGCCCTGCTCGGCCAGTGGTTCCGTCAGGGTGTCCACGCCGTCCAGCGCCAGCCGGCCCACCCGGTCCGGGAACTGGGCCGCGTACACCGCGCCGAGCCGTGTCCCGTACGAGAAGCCCAGGTAGTTGAGCTTGTCGTCGCCGAGTGCCGCGCGGATCACGTCCAGGTCCCGGGAGGCGCTGACCGTGCCGATGTGCGGCAGGACCGGACCCGAGTTCTTCGCGCACTCCTCGGCCGCCCTGCGCAGCAGGGCCAGTTCGGGCAGCGGGTCCTCGGCGTCCTCGTCCCCCTCGGCGGCCTGCGCGAGGTCCGCGAAACCGGCGCCGCAGCTCACGGGGGAGGAGCGGCCGACGCCGCGCGGGTCGAAGGACACCACGTCGTAGCCGTCCGTCAGCTCCATGAACTCTTCGCCCGCGGCCGCGAGTTGGCTCACGCCGGGACCGCCGGGGCCGCCGAAGTTCAGGACGACCGAGCCCCGCGAGTCGCCCGTGGCCCGGTAGCGGGCCACCGCCAGGTCGAGCGTGCCGCGCCCCGGCCTGGCGTAGTCCAGCGGCACGGTGACCTTCCCGCACTGCAGGTCCTTCGGCGCTTCCTGCTCCTCGCACGCCGTCCAGGTCACCTTCTGGCGGTAGAAGCGGGACAGGCCCGGCCCGGTGTCCTCGGCGACGGCGGCCGGCAGTCCGGCGCCCAGCAGGGCCAGACCGACCGCTCCGGTGACCGCACAGCGCCGGACCGAGGGCCGCGACGACAGCTTTGCCGGCATGGATGCCTCCAGCGGGCGCCCCTGGGCCGGGCGGGCCCCGGGGAGCGGGGGTGAGCGACGCCCTCGATCACCATAAGCGGACACCGGAGGGACCGCCTCCGGACGAGTGTGCGACCAGGGCCGCCCCGGCCGGGCCCGCCGTACGGCTCCCGCCCGGTACGCCGGGCCGTGGCCCGCCTCCGCCTCCGCCGGAAGCGGTCGCCGCGCCCCCTGCTCCTGTCGCACCGTACGGAAGGCCCCAGACCTCCGCCCCCAGTCCCCGTCGGCCGTGAGTCTGCGCGAGGAGGACTGGCCCGACGGCCGCCCCGGGGCCCGCGGCCGGCGGCACGGCGACGTGGCCCGCCGGACGGCTCCGGGGCGCGGCCGGAACGGGGTGCGGTGCTCCCGCCGCGCGTTCCCGCGCGCCTGGGCCCCGCCGCCCTGACGACGGCCCCGCCGTGCGCGTATCCGCCGCGGGCGCCCCCGCCCGCGGTTCCCCGGCCCGCCGGGGGACCGCGGCGAGCCGCCTCGTGATGATCCCCGACAAGGCGCGAAAAAGCGGGAGTCGCACGACCCGACTGGTCTACACCCTTGACTGGTACATACCAAAGCGGTTGAGTGTGCCTCCACACCCCCCACCCCGGCCGCCCCCACGCCGGGACGGTCCGCCAGGCATGAGCCCCACCGGGCTCCGCCGCGGGCTGCCCCGGGTCGGGAACGGCCCCGCTCCGCGAAGGAGTTGCTCCCGTGTCGAGACGCCGTACCTCCGCCCTGCTGGCCGCGCTGATCATTTCGAGCGCCACCCCGGCTCTCCTGCCGGCCGCCCAGGCGTCGGCCGCGACCTGTTCCAGCTACCCGAGCTGGGTGGCCGGCAGGCCGTACGTCACCGGTGACATCGTCCGCTACACCGACGGCAAGGCCTACATCGCCGAGCACGACAACCCGGGCTACGACCCCACCATCAGCACCTGGTACTGGGAGCCCTACGCCTGCGACGGCGGTCAGACGCCGATCGGCGACTTCGTCGTCAGCGAGGCCCAGTTCAACGCGATGTTCCCGAGCCGCAACGGCTTCTACACCTACAGCGGTCTCACCACGGCGCTCAGCGCCTACCCCGGCTTCGCCAAGACCGGCAGCGACACCACGAAGAAGCAGGAGGCCGCCGCCTTCCTCGCCAATGTCGGTCACGAGACCGGCGGCCTGGTGTACGTGGTCGAGCAGAACCAGGCCAACTACCCGCACTACTGCGACTGGAGCCGGCCCTACGGCTGCCCGGCCGGCCAGGCCGCCTACTACGGGCGCGGCCCCATCCAGCTCAGTTGGAACTTCAACTACAAGGCCGCGGGTGACGCGCTCGGCATCGACCTGCTGAACAACCCCTGGCTCGTCGAGCGCGACTCGGCCGTCGCCTGGAAGACCGGCCTGTGGTACTGGAACACCCAGACCGGCCCCGGCACGATGACCCCGCACAACGCCATGGTCAACGGCGCGGGCTTCGGCCAGACCATCCGCTCCATCAACGGCTCCCTGGAGTGCGACGGCAAGAACCCGGCGCAGGTGCAGAGCCGCGTCGACAACTACCGCCGGTTCACGCAGATCCTCGGCGTGGACCCGGGCGGCAACCTGTACTGCTGACTCCGCTCGCCCCGCGCACGACGGCGGCGCCTCCCGTGCGGCACGGGAGGCGCCGCCGTCGTTCTGCCTGCGCGGGCGCCGACGGCCCATGACGTGCGGGCCGGCGCCGTGCCGGGAACCGGCCTGCATCTGTGCCTCCGGCCGGCCGCTGTGGGCGTCGTCGCCGCAGTCGTCCGCACGGGCTAGCTCGATGACACGTGTCGGGGTCCCCGGACTCCGCCGCTCGGCCACCTGCGGTCGCCCGGGTGCCGCGAGCACCCCGCACGCGGCCCGTACACCGGCAGACCGTCCCCGCCCCCGACCGGATCCCCCGTCGGCCCCCGGCTGCCGACCTGGTCGAGTTCGCGTCGGCCGACATCGGTTTCCAGACTGGCGCCCACCCGGTTTTACGTATAACCTCACCCGTCAACCGCACCGCCCGGAAGGTCCCCATGCGTCGTATCGCCCTGGTCACCCTCGTCGTCGGCGACTACGACGAGGCGATCCGCTTCTACGCCGAGGCCTTCGGATTCCGGCTGGTCGAGGACACCCCGCGACCCGACGGCTCCCGCTGGGTCGTCGTCCGGGCCGGGGGAGAGGAGGGCGCGGGAGCCGGTGCCGATCTGCTGCTGGCCCGCGCCCGGGGCGGTCCGCAGCGTGCCCGGATCGGCGACCAGACCGGTGGGCGCGTCGGGTTCTTCCTGCACACCGACGACTTCGCCCGCGACCACGCCCGGATGACCGCCGCCGGCGTGACCTTCCTGGAGGAGCCGCGCCACGAGCCGTACGGCACCGTCGCCGTCCTCCAGGACCTGTACGGCAACCGCTGGGACCTGCTCCAGCCCGCCGCCTGACCTCTCCGCCGACCCACCCGCCCCGCGCCGTCCCCGAGGAAGCACCGCCCATGAACGCTACGCGCATAGACCCCGATGTCCTCCGCCGCCTGCCCAAGGTGGTCCTGCACGATCACCTAGACGGGGGTCTGCGTCCCGCCACCCTCGTGGAACTCGCGGAGACCGCCGGCCACACCCTCCCCACCACCGACCCGGACGAGCTGGCCGCCTGGTACGTCGAGGCCGCGGACTCCGGTGACCTGGTGCGCTACATCGCCACCTTCGAGCACACCCTCGCCGTGCTGCAGACCCGCGAGGGCCTGCTGCGCGCGGCCGAGGAGTACGTGCTGGACCTGGCCGCCGACGGCGTCGTCTACGGCGAGGTGCGGTACGCCCCCGAGCTGATGCTGAGGGGCGGGCTGAGTCCCGCCGAGGTCGTGGAGGCCGTGCAGGAGGGACTCGCCGCGGGCATGGCGAAGGCCGCCGCCGCCCGGACGCCCGTCCGCGTGGGCACCCTGCTGTGCGGGATGCGGATGTTCGGCCGCGTGCGGGAGGCCGCAGACCTGGTCGTGGCCTTCCGGGACGCCGGAGTCGTCGGCTTCGACATCGCCGGCGCCGAGGACGGCTTCCCGCCCGCCGACCACCTCGACGCCTTCGAGTACCTGCGCCGCGAGAACGTGCCCTTCACCATCCACGCCGGTGAGGCGCACGGCCTGCCCAGCATCCACCAGGCCCTCCAGGTGTGCGGCGCCCAGCGCATCGGGCACGGCGTGCGCATCACCGACGACATCCCGGACCTCGCGGCGGGCAAGCTCGGCCGCCTCGCCGGCTGGGTCCGCGACCGCCGCGTCGCGCTGGAGATGTGCCCGACGTCCAACCTGCAGACGGGCGCCGCGGCCTCCATCGCGGAGCACCCGATCACCGCCCTGAAGGACCTCGGCTTCCGCGTCACCCTCAACACCGACAACCGGCTGGTGTCCGGCACGACCATGACCCGTGAGATGTCCCTGCTCGTCGAGCACGCGGACTGGACCGTGGAGGACCTGCGGACGGTCACGGTGAACGCCCTCAAGAGCGCCTTCGCGCCGTACGACGAGCGCAGGGCCCTGCTGACGGACGTCGTCCTGCCGGGCTACGCGGAGGTGCTCCGCAGCAGCCCCCGCACGTAGGCGGCCTGCCCGGCGTGCTGGAGATCGTCGGACAGGACACTGACCAGCCGGACCCCGAGCGTGACGGGCGGGTCCCAGCGCTCGTCCACCACGCCTTCCAGGTCCCTGGCGGTCAGCCCGCGCAGGGCCGCCAGGGTCTGGTCGTGCACCGCGTCGTAGTAGCCGGTCAGCAGGGCGGGGGAGTCCACCCGCACCTTCGCGACCTGCGCCGGGGTGTGCCCGTAGCCGGTGTCGTGGCGGGGCAGGCCGAGGCCGAAGCGCCCGGACCAGCCCCCGGCCGTCCACACCTGCTCCAGGCCGAAGGCGTCCGCGACGTGGTCGTCCTGGATCCGGGTGAGGTGCCAGACCAGCCAGGCCACCGGGTTCGCCCCGTCGGCCGGGCGGGCGTGCAGGTCGTCCGGGTCCAGGCCCCCGACGGCGGCGTGGACCTCTTCCCGGACGCGGCCGTGTGCCTCGATGAGGATGTCCTTGGCATGCATACCCTCCAGCCTCGCCCACCGCGCCCTCACGCGCTCCCCGCGGTTCCCCCGGCCTCCAGCAGGGTCATCAGCGCCCGAGCCGCCGGGCTCGTGGCCTGCGGCGGCGGGAGCAGCGCGATCGTCTCGTACAGGGGGTCGCCGTCGGCCCTCAGCGGCAGGGCGGCGAGGGCGGCGCGCTTGTGCCGGAAGTGCCGGGGGACGACGGCGATGCCGAGGTCCTCGCCGACCAGGTCCAGCAGGCCGTGCACGTCGTTCACCTCCAGCGCGACCGTGCGCCGCACCCCGGCCGCGGCGAACGCGGTGTCGGTGACGCGGCGCGGCCCCCAGTCGGGGTGGAAGTCCACGAAGACCTCGCCGGCCAGGTCCCGCGGGGCCAGTGGCGTCCCGCCCGCCGCCAGCCGGTGGCCGGGGTGGCACAGCACGGTCATCGGTTCGCTGGTCAGCGAGGCGGAGCGCAACTGGTCGGAGTCCGCCCGCGTGCGGTAGGCGAAGGCCAGGTCGAGGCGGCCGGCCGCGACCTCCTCGGCCAGGTCGCCCGAGCCCGCCTGCCGCAGCCGGATCTCCACGTCCGGGTGACGGCGCCGGAACGCGGCCAGCAGTCCCGCCACGTCCACCCCCGCGATGCACTGCTCGGTGCCCAGCGACAGTGTGCCGCGCAGCACGCCCTGCACGGCGGCCACCGCCTCGTGCGCCGCCCGCACCTGGGCGAGGACGCGCTGCGCCTCGCCCAGCAGCGCCCGGCCGGCCTCCGTCAGGGTCACCCGGCGCGTCGTCCGCACGAACAGCGGCGTCCGAAGCTCCCGTTCCAGGGCCCGGACGGACGCCGACAGGCCGGACTGGGACACCGCCAGCCGCTCTGCCGCCCGGGTGAAATGCCGGTCCTCGGCGACCGCCACGAAGTGCTGGAGATGGCGCAGTTCCACGATTGAGAAGCGTACGCGCTGAATCCCATCGCATTCCCCTGTTGGACCACTGCCCGCGGGCCGCGCGAGAGTGGGACCCGGTCCGACAAGCCCCGGCGCCCGCATCCGGGGCGCCAACCCTCCTGGAGCAGCGTTGTACACCGCACACCCCGACCGCTACACGGACATGCCCTACCGGCGCACCGGACGCAGCGGCCTCCGGCTGCCCGCGCTCTCGCTCGGCCTGTGGCACAACTTCGGCCCCGACCGGCCGGTCGGGACGCAGCGCGCCATCCTGCGCCGCGCCTTCGACCTGGGCGTCACCCACTTCGACCTGGCCAACAACTACGGCCCGCCGCCCGGCGCCGCGGAGTCCGCCTTCGGCGAGGCCCTGCGCGACGACTTCGCGGCACACCGCGACGAACTGGTGATCTCCACCAAGGCCGGCTATCTCATGTGGCCGGGCCCGTACGGCGAGTGGGGCTCGCGCAAGTACCTGCTGTCGTCGCTCGACCAGAGCCTGAAGCGGATGGGCCTCGACCACGTCGACATCTTCTACTCGCACCGCCCCGACCCGGACACTCCGATGGAGGAGACGATGGGCGCCCTGCACACCGCGGTGCAGCAGGGCAAGGCGCTCTACGTCGGCGTCTCGAACTACTCCGCCGAACAGACCCGGGAGGCCGCTCGCATCCTCGCCGGACTGGGCACCCCGCTCCTCATCCACCAGCCGCGCTACTCGATGCTCGACCGGCGGCCCGAGGACGAGGGACTGCTCGACGCGCTGGACGAACTGCGGGCCGGGTCCATCGCGTACTCGCCCCTGGAGCAGGGTCTGCTCACCGGCCGTTACCTGGACGGCATTCCGGAGGACTCCCGTGCCGCGAGCGACAGTCCCTTCCTGAACTCCGACGCGGTCACCGGGGAACTGGTGGGCCGGCTGCGCACCCTGAACGACCTGGCGGCCGCCCGCGGCCAGTCCCTGGCGCAGATGGCGCTGGCCTGGGTGCTGCGCGGCGGCCGGGTCACCTCCGCCCTCGTCGGCGCGAGCAGCCCGGGGCAACTGGAGGACAGCGTCGCGGCGATCCGGAACCTGGAGTTCGACGCGGAGGAGCTCGCCCGCATCGACGCCGTGGTGCGGGGCTGACCAGCCCGGGGGGAGCGGCCCGCGGCCGGGTCGCTCCCCCCTGAGCTTCACTCCCCGTGAGCGATTTGGGGTGCGCCGACCGTCGACATGCGGTTTCGGCCAGTATCGGTGGTGAATATGCCAGCAGACTGGCCGGAAAGGTGTGGTGACAGTGATTCAGCAGTGAACATACTCGACTGCGGGAGCGCTTCACACCCTGCGACAGCGCCCTCACGCACAGCACACGAGCCCACGGCAGAGAAAAGCGCAGCGCGCCGGCCGCACGGACACCCCATGCCCGACCGGCAGGCGAGTGCTGCGACGGGGGAGGGTACGTGCACGACGAATTCCTGTGCCATGTCACCGCGTACGGGACCTGCGACGGAAGACGCATCGGTGTCCCCCTGGGCACCTACCGGGCGCCCACCCTGGCCCTCGCCCTGTGGTGGCTGCGCGACCGGGCCTGCTGGATCGCCGACCGCCTCGACCCCCGGCCCGACACCGAGCACTTACCGACGGGTGCGCTCGTCCCCGTCGCCGCCGGAGTGACGGACGTCCCCGCCGTGCTCCGCGCCTGGTCCGGCGACCTCGGCCAGCGGGAACTGATAGCCGAGGACCTCGCCGCCGGACGGCTCGTCCGCATAGCGACCGTCGACGACACCACCGAGTACGAACTGCTCGCCGAGTCCGTGGACGCCCTGCGCATGCAACGGACCATACCGGCGCTGATCGTGCCCGTCGGCTGAGTCGCGGTCACCCGCCGCTCACCCGGGCTCCACGGCCCGCACGCCGGGCACGCATCCGGGTGAATCAGTGCAATCCAGTCATGGCTGAGTGGCCGTTAGCCCCCGGGTGCGCCCGAACGCGTCCTGGAGACCGGCACGGGGTCGACGGTGACGGCCCCGGGCTGCCAGGTCGACGCCCGCTGGGACGTGTACGGCTTCGTGTGCGCCGTGTACGAGACCCTCGCCGGACACCCGCCCTTCCGGCGCGACGACGACATGGCGCTGCTGCGGGCCCACCAGTACGCCGAGCCGCCGCTGACGGCCGCCCGGCCCGAGCCGCCCCCGCACGTCGCCGCCGCCCTCGCCCAGAGCCCCGGCGACCGCCACGACTCCTGCCTGGCGTTCGTCGCGGTGCTGCGCACGGCCCTGGCCGGCTCCGCCGCGACGGACCATCACGCGACCCGGGTCGACGCGCGGGTGGCGCCGGGTGCGGGACCGTCGGCGTCCGCGGTGCCCGAGCGTCCGCCGGACCCGCCCCGGTGGGCGGAGCCGGTGCTCCGCTCCGGTCCGTAGGGGCGACGGCCCGGACCGCAGCGGCCGGTCCGCGGCGCGGCGGCGGCCCGGGCACGCCGGTCACGTCTTCGGGGCGGCCGCCGTCTCGCCGCGGCGGCCCACCGGGCGGGCCAGCAGGCCGCCCAGGAAACCGGCGGCCAGACCCCACAGCAGGGCGAGTCCCACGGCCGCCCACAGCCGGGGCCGCAGGAACAGCTCGCCGGCCAGGTCGCCGCCGAGGTCCCCGATGCCGAGCACGGACAGGCCGTAGTGCGCGGTGACGCGGCCCACCAGGCAGATCATCAGCACCGTCAGGGCGAGCGCCACCGCCAGGTGCACGGCGTGCTGCCACAGCCGCGTACGGGCCGGGGAACGCGTCGCCGTGAGGAACCCGGCGGCGGTCACCAGCACCGCCGCCACGACCACGAGCCACCACGCCCGCCCGTCGTGCTCGGCGAGCGTGCCGACGTTCAGCGTGGCGACGCCGGGCCCGCGCAGCACCTCGTCCAGCACGTGCGGCATCGGCAGCCAGAACGGGCCCTCCACCCGCCCTTCCCAGGTGGCGCCGAGCCCGAGCGTGAGCGCCGGCCACACCAGGTTCGGCAGGCCCAGCAGCAGCACCGCGAAGGTCTCCGCGGGACGGCCGCGCGTCGCCGCGACGACCAGCCCGACGACGACGCCCAGCGCCACGTACACCAGCAGCAAGGCGACCATCGCGTACGCCGCCGGCCGCACCGCCGCCGCGAAGCGCAGCAGCCGGGCGGGCAGCGGGGCCCCGTGCGCCACCAGCAGGGCCAGCACCAGCACGCCGACCAGCCACATCAGCCCGAACAGCAGGGTCGCCGCCACGTCGGCCCGGAAACCGATCTTCGGCGACACCCCGAACAGTTCGGCGATGTCCGCCGGGGCGCCCTCGCCGAGGGACACCCGAAAGGTGTGGCGGGCGGCGAGGGTTAGCGCGACGAGCGCGATCAGCCACAGTGCGACGATCCGCCCCGCCCAGTCCGCCAGCTCCCGGGCGCCCGCGACCGCGCGGTGCCGCAGCGGACGCAGGAAACCGGCGGCCACGACGAGCGCGCCGGTCAGGCTCACGGACAGCGGGATCACGGTCAGCCCGGCGTCCGTCTCGGCGAGCCCGTCGGCGTTCCCCGACATCTCGACGACGCCCCCCACCGCCGTGACGAGGGTCGCGGCGACCACCCGCCAGAGCACGCCGCCCGGGAGGTCGTCCGACCCCGCGGCCCACAGCCCGAACGCCGCGACCACCGCCATGGCGACCAGCCCGGACAGCACGGTGACGACGGCCTGCGGCCAGCCGTGCCGGGCGGCTCCGGCCGGGCCGGAGGTGGACGGTGATCTCACGCTGCCACGCTAGGCAGACCACGTGGGGCGCGCCCCCCGGACTCCGCCGTCCGCGCCGGTGCGGCGGGCGTCCCGG
>DASTDN010000108.1:0-3527 GCA_035710365.1 Streptomyces sp.
GGGCAGCTCATCGCGGCGAACTTGCTCTGCGCGATGGTGGTGTCCCAGGAGGGCTGGAACTGGGTCTGGTTGCCGACCAGCTTCTCCCGCGCGGCCTTCGCGGTCAGGTCGAAGGCGTCCCTGACGGCCGGGTTCTTCTTGTAGACGACGTTGCCCGACCCGTCGTAGAAGCGCTCGGTCTCGCTGCTCAGGATGGCGTTGATCAGGCCGCCGGGGGAGTCGAGGAAGGTGGTGCCCGCGGGCGCCTTCTTCCGGTAGTCGCGGCCGGTTTTGACGAACTTGTCCCAGCTTCCCGCCCAGAGCCTGCCGACCTCCTCGCGGTCCGTCGGCAGCCCGGCCTTCTCGAAGAGGTCCTTGCGGTAACAGATGGCCATGGGGCCGACGTCGGTGCCCAGGCCGACGGTCTGCCCGTCGTTCGTGGTGGCCTGGGCCCACTTCCACTCCAGGTAGTCGCTCTTCTTGCCGTACTTGGCGAGGTCCACGAGCTTGCCGGACTGGGTCGCGACGATCTCGGCGATGTTCCCCACTTCGACGCCCTGGATGTCCTGCAGGCCGCTGTTGGTGGTGAGGTGGTTGACGAGCGCGGGGTAGTAGTTCTCGTTCCGCTCGACGACCGTCTGCTGGATGTCGATGCCGGGGTGGAGCTTCTCGTACTCCTTGTACAGCCCGGCTTCCTCGAAGCCGAAGGTGCCGAAGAGCCCCAGGCTGATCTTCGTCTTGCCGCCGCCTCCCCCCGACGACGGCCCGGAGCCGTCGTCGCCGTCGTCGGCACAGCCGGCCAGCAGCCCGGCGCCCAGCGACGCGACGGCCGCGAGGACCAGCGCCTTGCGCGCGGTTCGAGAGGGTGCTGCTCGCATTGCTCCTCCTGTTGCCCTGACGTGCCGACCCCCCGCCAACGGCGTTGTCGGGCCCGTTGTCTTCGTCTGCGGCTCGGGCGGGGACGTGCGGAACGGGTGAGTGCGGGGTAGTGTGGGAGCGCTCCCACCGATGATGTATGGAAGATTCGCCGGTCCGGGCGGGGGTGTCAAGGGACCGGACAGGAGGAGATGGCTTCAGTCGCCGGGCTGTCGACCGGGCCGGGCCGGTCCCGCGCCCCGGCCGGCCCTGCCCGGCCATGCCGTCGGACACCGGTGCGGGGCGGCCGCGCGGGAGGTCATCGTGTCCGAGCGGGCTGTTAAATTCCAGGCCAGCCGCAGATCGCGGGGTGTGACGGGAGGCGAGCCCATGGCAGGCCACGGAGCGCGGGGCCGGAGCGCCGGCCGGCCGACCCTGGAAGAGGTCGCGGCGCGCGCCGGAGTCGGGCGCGGCACCGTGTCGCGGGTGATCAACGGCTCGCCACGGGTCAGCGACACCACGCGCGCCGCCGTCGAGGCGGCGGTGGCCGAGCTGGGTTACGTCCCCAACACGGCCGCCCGCGCGCTGGCCGCCAACCGCACGGACGCGATCGCGCTGGTCGTCCCCGAGCCCGAGACCCGCTTCTTCTCCGAGCCGTACTTCTCCGACATGCTCAGGGGCGTCGGTTCGGAACTGTCCGACACGGAGATGCAGTTGCTGCTGATCTTCGCGGGCAACGACCGGGAGCGCCGGCGCCTGGCCCAGTACCTGGCCGCGCACCGGGTGGACGGCGTCCTGCTGGTCTCGGTCCACGCCGACGACCCGCTGCCGGACCTGCTTGCCCAACTGGAGATCCCGGCGGTGATCAGCGGCCCGAGATCGGCCGGTGAGGCCCTCCCGTCGGTCGATTCCGACAACTACGGCGGCGCCCGCTCGGCCGTCGACCACCTCCTGGCCCGCGGCTGCGGCCGGATAGCCCACATCACGGGCCGCCTGGACGTCTACGGAGCCCAGCGCCGCATCGACGGCTACCGCGACGCGCTGCGCGACGCGGGCCACGAGGCCGACGAGTCGCTCATCGAGCCCGGCGACTTCTCCGAGGGGGGCGGCCTGCGTGCGATGTCCGCCCTGCTGGAACGCCACCCCGGCCTGGACGCGGTCTTCGCCGCCTCCGACGTCACGGCGGCGGGCGCCCGTCAGGCCCTGCGCGACGCCGGCCGCCGCATCCCCGACGACGTCGCCCTGGTCGGCTACGACGACTCCGTCATCGCCCGCCACATGGACCCGCCCCTGACCAGCGTCCGCCAGCCCATCGAGGACATGGGTCGCAAGATGATCGACCTGCTCCTCTCGGAGATCGCCGACCGGCGTCCGACCGCCTCCCGGGATGCGGAGCGCCGCCGGGTGGTTCTGGCGACGGAACTGGTACCGCGCCTGTCGGCCTGACCGCGGCACGGTTCACGGGAGGCGACGGCCCGCCCCCGGCCCCGTCCCGCTCACGGGCGCGGCCCGCACGCGACGACGCGGGGAGCCGGTCCGTCCCGTGCGGATCCGCGCGGCCCGCCGCGACGGCTACGGCACCTTGCGGCGTCGTCGCACCACCCGAGTACGCCCGGCCGGTACGCGGGTCGCGCTCCGCCGGCGACGCACCGCGTCCGGCGCCGCGGCCCCCTCCGCGAGGATCCGAACGACCCGAGCGGGACGGCGGCGTACCGGGCTCGGCCGGCAGCGGCTCCACCCCGCGGCGCCTGTTCACCACACGCTCGTCGGCGCACGCACCGCACGCCGAAGGGCCGGTCCGCCAAGCGGACCGGCCCTTCGGTCATTCAGGGTGAGTGACGGGACTCGAACCCGCGGCATCCTGGACCACAACCAGGTGCTCTACCAGCTGAGCTACACCCACCATCGCCGGTGTGGGAGTCAGTTCGTCCCTGACCGGCCGAGAAAAAGTGTACAGGGTCCGAAGGGGTGCTCGCGCACGTGTTTCGCGGCGCCCCTCCGGGTGGCCCCGGCGCCTCTACCCAGCGGGGAAGACGTGCTTCGCGGCGATCGTCCTGGCGGTGTCCGAGTCCGGGCCGGGCTGCGGGACGAACACGGCCTCGCGGTAGTAGCGCAGCTCCGCGATGGACTCGCGGATGTCGGCGAGGGCGCGGTGGTTGCCGTTCTTCTCCGGGCTGTTGAAGTACGCCCGCGGGTACCAGCGCCGGGCCAGCTCCTTGACGGAGGACACGTCCACGATCCGGTAGTGCAGGAAGTTCTCCAGCGTGGGCATGTCCCGCAGCAGGAAGGCGCGGTCGGTGCCGACGGAGTTCCCGCACAGGGGGGCCTTGCGGGGTTCCTTCACGTACTCCTTGATGTACGCGAGGACGCGTTCCTCGGCGTCCGCCAGCGTCGTGCCGCCGGGGAGTTCCTCCAGCAGCCCGGACGCGGTGTGCATCTCGCGGACCACCTCCGGCATCGTCTCCAGCGCCTGGTCCGGCGGTCGGATGACGATGTCCACTCCTTCGCCGAGTACGTTCAGCTCGGAGTCGGTGACGAGGGCGGCAACCTCGATGAGCGCGTCGTCGGACAGCGAGAGGCCGGTCATCTCGCAGTCGATCCACACCATGCGATCGTTCATGGGGCAACCCTACGGCCAGGCTGGGCGAATTTGTGCCGTCCTGGTGGGGCGGAGGGGCCGCCGGACGCCGAAG
>DASTDN010000109.1:0-3391 GCA_035710365.1 Streptomyces sp.
ACCACTTCGATCATCACCTTGGCCTCGTTGCCCAGGCTGCCGAAGGGGCCCCAGTCCGGAGCGATCCCGCCGATGATGGTGTTGATGTCTCCCTCGTCGGCCGCAAAGAGCATGTAAGTCACCGCCCCTGGTGGGTAGTTCCGCAGTTCTCCTCTGCGGTGCGCAGAGGTCAGGCCCCATTGTCGCTGACAAATCCGCTGTCGCATGTCGCCTTGGCGTCATTGATTGGCGGGTTTCGTACGAATAGCTTGCCACCGTCCCGGGTCGGCCATGTCCCGGAGCGCGAAGAAGTAGGTAGAGAATCGTATTGTCACTTTGTGTATCACGGCCGGTCACGCTGAGCAATGAGGCGTGGGCCGGGAGCGGGCGTGCGGTCCCGGCGCCGGGCCCTCCGGGTCTGCCGGGGGTGATGGCGGCCGGACGGGTGACGCAGCGTGAGAGGGCCTGCGGGTGAAGCCCTGGCCAGAGGCGGGTGGCCGGTGGTGTACCGGTGGCGGATCATCGACGGTGAGTGATCACCCCGCGGTGGGTATGCCACCTCTTAGACTGACGTCCGGTCTACGGACTCGTGGGTGGCGAGGGGAGGTTGACGGTGCGTAAGGCGTGGATCGTGGGGGGCGCGGCCGCGGGTGCCGCGCTGGCCTTCGTCATGCTGCTCGTGGTCGGGGTGTACGTCGTCGCGGGCAATGTGGTCAACGGGGCCGGCGGAGCCGGCAAGCAACTGGCCAAGGGGTCGGTGCCGGCCGCGTACCAGCGGCTCGTGCAGCAGTGGGGGAACCTCTGCTCCGCCATCAACCCCGCGCTGCTGGCCGCGCAGCTCTACCAGGAGAGCGGCTTCAACCCGACGGCGAAGAGCCCGGCGCAGGCGCAGGGCATCGCCCAGTTCATCCCCGGCACCTGGGCCACGCACGGGATCGACGGGGACGGCGACGGCGACCGTGACGTGTGGGACCCGAATGACGCGATTCCGTCGGCCGCGTCCTACGACTGCGAACTCGCCAAGTACGTCGAGGACGTCCCCGGCAACCCGACCGAGAACATGCTCGCGTCCTACAACGCGGGCGCCTACGCGGTCATCAAGTACGGGGGCGTGCCGCCGTACAAGGAGACGCAGAACTACGTCAAGACGATCACCACGCTCAGCGAGAGCTTCGCCGCTCCCGTCACGCGCGTCGACCCCTCCAGGCAGGCCGCCGGGGCCATCGCCTACGCCCAGAAGAAGCTCGGCACGCTGTATCTGTGGGGCGGCAACGGCACCCCTGAGCAGGGCGGACGCTTCGACTGCTCCGGGCTGACCAAGGCCTCCTACGAGAGCGTGGGCATCACCCTGCCGCGCGTGGCCAACGACCAGTACAACGCCGGGCCGCACCCCGCGCGCGCCGAGCTGCTCCCCGGTGACCTGGTGTTCTTCTCGGACGACCTCACCAACTCCCGCGCCATCCGGCACGTGGGGATCTACGTCGGCGGCGGGTACATGATCAACGCGCCGCGCACGGGTGCCGTCATCCGCTTCGACCCGATTGACACTCCCGACTACTTCGGAGCCACCCGGGTCACCGAAGATGGCGCGAAAGCGCTCCCCACCCGGGTGTGAACCGACGGTGAACCCATCCCCTGAACTGGGGCAATGAGTCTCTCTTCGGTAACGTCTGAGTGATCGTTCGGTGGAGTGTGGAACGTATGCGAGGGGGTCGTGCGTTCCTGATGACGTATCCGGACGGTCGCGCCGACGGAGGGACGTGCCCGGCTGGACGTCCGACGGCGGCGGAGCCACGGATCACGGGGGTGGCAAGCGGCGCACACGGGTGTGCCGGGGAAAGAAGACGACGAAGGGGCCGCACGCACCATGGCTGGACTCGCCGCATCCGGGTCGAACCCCGACGTCGAGCTGCTCTACGACATCAATGGCCTGGCCAAGGACGCACCCGCCTGGTTCGACCGGATCATGCGGTACGTCGGTGAATACGGGCTGCTGTTCGCGATGGTGCTGCTCGTGCTCGGGTGCTGGTGGACGGTGCGCCGCAGGGGCGGGGCGGACGCCGCCCCGTCCGTCGCCGCGCTGGCGTGGGCCCCGCTCGCGGCGGGCGTCGCCGTCCTGGTGAACGTGCCGATACGCGGATTCGTGGAGCGGCCCCGCCCGTTCCGGGTCCACCATGGGCTTGAGGTGCTGGAGCCCGGCAAGAGCGACTTCTCGTTCGTCAGCGACCACGCCACCATCACCATGGCCATGGCGGTCGGCCTGTTCGTCGCCAACCGGAGGTTCGGGCTCGTCGGGCTGGTTCTGGCGCTCTTCGAGGGCTTCTGCCGGGTCTACATGGGCGTGCACTACCCGACGGACGTCGTCGGCGGGTTCGCGCTCGGCACGGCCGTCGCGCTGCTGCTCTCGCCCGTCGCCATGGCACTGCTGACGCCGCTGGCGAAGGCGGTCGAACGGTCCCCGCGCGCGGGTGTGCTCATCACCGCCCGCCGCTCGTCGGCCGACGGCCGGGGCGCGGTCGTGGCGGGTGCCGCGGCCGGTCCGCGGTCCGGGGCCGAGGAACGGGACCTCGCCGCCTGACGCCCCTCCGGGGCGTGCGGGCGGGTGAGGAAGCCGGTCGTCGGATCGCACTGGTTCTCCGGTCGCGCGGGGCGCGGGGCCGTGTCCTCCGTTCTGCCGTGTCACGAACCTCACGCTGGCCGGGAGCGGGCGACGGGCCCGTACGGGGGTTCCCGGCCGGGGGCGGGGCGGCGCGCGTGACAAGGTTCCTTACTCGTCGTTGACCAAGGGACGAAGGGCGCGTAACGGACGGCGGCGGTTGGGGCTGACGGGCGATGGCTGGGCGAGGGCACACGGGGGCGTTCGTGGCGGCGGGGGTCGTGGGCTGTGTCTGCCTGGGCGCCGGAGGGTGCACCGGCGGGCAGCCGGCCGCCGGGGCGGAGAGGGCGGCGGCCGACCCGGTCGAGGTGCTGCGCCGGGCGGCGCAGCGGCTGACGGACGCGGGCACGTCCCGGGCCCGTACGTCGATGGAGATGGCGACGGGCGGCACCCGGGTGACGATCCGCGGCGAGGGCGTGTACGACTACCGCAGGCGGCTCGGGCGGCTGAAGGTGCTGCTGCCGCAGGACCCGGCGGTGCCGCGGCGGCCGATCACGGAACTCCTCGCGCCGGGCGCCCTGTTCATGAAGAACCGCGGCGCCGGTGTGCCCGCCGACAAGTGGGTGCGGGTGGACACGGCCACGCTGTCCGACGGGAATCTGGTGACCGGTGGTGCCACGGACCCGCTGGCCGCCGCCGAGGTGCTGGGCGGGGCGCGGCGGGCCACGTTCGTGGGGGAGACGGAGGTGGCGGGGGCGGCGGTGTGGCACTACCGGGGGACGGCGGACCTGGCGGTGGCCGCGCGGGGGGCCACGT
>DASTDN010000110.1:0-20236 GCA_035710365.1 Streptomyces sp.
GACCGGACGTTGACCGGATGACGACGACAGCGACACCTGTCCTGTGGGCGACAAGCCCGGGAGGCACGATTCATGAGTGAGCGAGCTCTTCGCGGCACGCGCCTCGTGGTGACCAGCTACGAGACGGACCGCGGCATCGACCTGGCCCCGCGCCAGGCCGTGGAGTACGCATGCGAGAAGGGGCACCGCTTCGAGATGCCCTTCTCGGTCGAGGCGGAGATTCCGCCGGAGTGGGAGTGCAAGGTCTGCGGGGCCCAGGCACTCCTCGTGGACGGCGACGGCCCGGAAGAGAAGAAGGCCAAGCCCGCGCGTACCCATTGGGACATGCTGATGGAGCGCCGCACCCGCGAGGAGCTCGAAGAGGTCCTCGAGGAGCGGCTGGCCGTCCTGCGGTCCGGCGCGATGAACATCGCGGTGCATCCCCGGGACAGCCGCAAGAGCGCGTAGTCCCCGCAGGGGCTCCGACGGCTGTTCCCGCACCAATGAGCGGCAAGTGAACCGCGGGCGCCGTACGTCACACCGACGTACGGCGCCCGCGGTCTTTCGTCGGCACCGCGTTCCGCCCTCTGCGGACCGACGGCATCCGGCGGCTGCCTCCCGGGCAGCGGTCTCGCGCTCCGCCCCGCCGGACAGAAGGCTCTGTGTGCCGCCGGTACGCCCCCGGCCGCGGGCGGCGTCGCCCGGTCGCCGGCACCCCGCCACGGGCAGGCCGGGCCGCAGCACTCCGCTCGGCGGCCGCTCAGTGGGCCAGCGGCGGGCGGGGAGTGTCACGCGGGGTGTCGTCGCCGGACTCGTCCCGGACGACCTCGCCCGGGACCACCTTGCCCCCGGGATGCCTCATACGGGCCTGCTGAAAGGCGTCGCCCAGGTTCCCCGGGCCGCCGTGGGAGGCCTCGCGGAGTTTGCGTTCGAAGGTGCGCTCCGCGTAGCGGCTCACCGCTTTCTGCAGGGGCGGCAGCAGCAGGAGCAGGCCCAGGGCGTCGGAGATCACACCCGGTATGACCAGCAGCAGCCCGCCCAGCATCGTCAGGCCGCTGCCCTCGCTGTTCGGCCGGGCCGCCGTCGGAGGTGTGCCGCTCTGCTGCTGTTGCAGCGTCTCCGTGAGGTTGCGGAAGGCCCGCCTGCCGGCCCGTTTGATCACGGCGGCACCGAGGACGATGCCCGCCACGAGGACCAGGAAGACCACGAACCCGCTCGACGCACCGGCGATCACGGTGAGCAGCCAGATCTCCAGGACCAGCCACGCGGCGACGCCCAGCGGAAGGAACGTACGCAGCCGCGAGCGCCGGGGCCGGGCCGGGTACCTGGGGGGCTGAGCGCCAGTCGTCATGCTCCCAGTGTGCCCGCGCCGGGCTCAGCGCGGGATAAGGGTGATCCCCCACCCGCCCCCGTCTCTGCGCCCGCGCGTCCCCTACGGGTCCTGCCCCGAGCCCTCCGGTCCACGGGAGCCCCCACCCGCGCCGGAGACAACCCGCGCCTGGGCCGTCAGGTCCGCTTCGGCCCGGCGGGCGGGGCGACGGCGCTCTCCTGCGCCCTCGCCGCCGGCTCGTCCGGAGCCTCCCCGGCAGGCCTCCCGGCCGGCTTCCCGCCGCGTCCCACGACCTTGCCCACGCGCTCCCCGACACCCCACGCCGTGACCCGCCACAGGGCCTCCACCAGGATGTCGCGGCTCATCTTCGAGTCGCCGTGCTCGCGTTCGACGAAGGTGATGGGCACCTCGACCACGTGGTAGCCGGCCTTGACCGCGCGGCGGGCCAGGTCGACCTGGAAGCAGTAGCCCTGCGAGGCGACGTCGTCGAGCCCGAGGCCCTCCAGGGTCTCTCGGCGGAAGGCCCGGTAGCCGCCGGTGATGTCGCGCAGCGGCAGATCGAGGGCGATGCGGGAGTAGAGGCTTCCGCCCCGGGAGATGACCTCGCGGGACTTGGGCCAGTTCACCACGCGCCCGCCCGGCACCCAGCGGGAGCCCAGCACCAGGTCGGCACCCTTGAGGGCGGTGAGCAGCCGGGGCAGTTCCTCGGGCTGGTGGGAGCCGTCGGCGTCCATCTCGACCAGCACGCCGTACCCGTGCTCCAGGCCCCAGCGGAAGCCCGCCAGATAGGCGGCGCCCAGGCCCTCCTTGCCCTTGCGGTGCAGCACCTGGACGTGGTCATCGTGGGCGGCCAGTTCGTCGGCGAGCTTGCCCGTGCCGTCGGGGCTGTTGTCGTCGGCCACCAGGACGTGCGCCTCGGGGACGGCCTCCCGGACCCGGCCGACGATCGTCTTGATGTTCTCGGCCTCGTTGTAGGTCGGGATGATCACCAACGCCGTGCCGAGCGGGCCGAACCGCCTTCCCTGGGCCCCTGCCGCGGGAGTCCCGTCGCCGTCGTTCACTGCTGCCCCTTCATGTCCGTACGCAGATGACCACCATAGTGGGCCCCGCCTGGGACGACGCGTCGGCACGGATGTCCGGGGCGTGGATTCGGCGGGAGAGGGGTAGAAACGGGGGTTTGACCGCGGGCTCGCGGAACGGGCGGGAGCACGGCGCGCGAGGCGTCACGGCCCGCGGGGGACGGCGTGCGACGGATGGGGGCCCGGCGCCCTTCGGGCCGACCTGGGACCCGCTGGCTGCGGATCGACCGAGAGCCGTTGTCTACTGAGCGTTCGGGCCCCATCCGGGTCGCACCTCCCCGGCCGGCCGGAACCTTCCCGTCGACGTGCCCGCACTGAGCCTGGCTCCCAGTGGCGGTGCCCCGGTGCGGCACACCGCCCCTGACCCAGCGGGCCGCGACACGTGCGCGGACGTTCCCCGGTCGGGCGTCCGGTGGTGGACCCGGCAGAACCTACCGGCCCCCGGCCGCCGCCTGTCAACAGCCGTTTGACCTGCGCTTCACCGGCTGCGCGCCGGGCCGGCGCGGAGGATGCGCAGGTCGCGCGACGGGCGCCCGGCAGGGCGCCGGCGGCCGGTCGGCCCCGCAGATCACTCGCCCGGCCGTACGTACACGGTCCGGCCGCCCACCACGGTGCGCAGACAGACCGGCAGGTCACGGCCCGGCGTGAGGTCCGGCAGGCCGGGGGTTCCGGAGCGCGGGTCGGTGGACCAGCGCGCCACCCGGTCGTCGGGGGCCTGCACGACCAGCTCCCCGGTGCGCCACACGGCGTAGTCGGCGGGGGCGCCCGGCACGAGGACACCCGCGTCGTCCCGTCCGACGGCCCGCCAGCCGCCCCGCGTGTGCGCGGTGAACGCGGCGCGCACGGAGACCCGGTGCTCGGGCGTGCGGTGGAAGGCGGCGGCGCGCACGGTGCCCCAAGGGTCCAGCGGGGTGACCGGGCTGTCGGAGCCGAAGGCGAGCGGGACACCGGCCCTGAGCAGGGCCGCGAACGGGTTGAGCGTACGGGCCCGCCCGGCGCCCAGCCGCTCGGCGTACATCCCGTCCTCGCCGCCCCACAGAGCGTCGAACGCGGGCTGCACGGAGGCGGTCAGGCCGAGTTCGGCGAACGCGGCGACGGTGTCGGGGGTGAGCATCTCCGCGTGCTCGACACGGTGCCGGGCGGCGCGCACCCGCGCGAGCCCCACCTTGTCGGCGGCGGCGCGCAGGCCCTCGACGACGGCGGTCACGGCCGCGTCGCCGATCGCGTGGAACCCGGCCTGCAGCCCCGCCTCCGTGCAGGCGACGACATGGGCGGCGATGTCGGAGGCGTCCAGGTAGGCGATGCCGGTGCCACCGGTGCCCGCCTGAGCGGCGTCGGCGTACGGCTGGTGCAGGCAGGCGGTGTGCGAGCCGAGGGAACCGTCCACGAACAGGTCGCCCGCGGCGCCGGCCGCGCCCAGTTCGAGGGCCCGCGCGATGCCCTCCTCGCCGGCCTCGGCCCAGTAGCCGACGACCCGGGGGCCCGGCTCCCCGGCGGCCAGGCGCAGCAGGGCGGCCAGGTCGTCGGCGGAGGAGATGTCGGGCCCGGCGCACTCGTGGACGGTCCCGATTCCCCGCGAGGCGGCGTGCGCGAGGGCCGTGCGCTGGGCCTCGGCGCGCTGCCCGGGGGTGACCGCTGCGAGGGCCGCGGCCCGTACGGCGTGGTGGTCGTCGGCGGTGAGCGGGCCGTCCTCGCGGGTGACGCCGCCGGGGACGAGGTCCAGCAGCGCGGTGGTGACGACGGCGGAGTGCACGTCGATGCGGCTCAGGTACAGGGGGCGGCCGCCGGTGGCCGTGTCGAGTTCGTCCCGCGTCGGCGGCCGGCCGCCCGGCCAGCGCGAGGCGTCCCAGCCGTGCCCGAGGAGGACCCGGTCGGCGGGCCGGGCGGCGGCGAAGCCGCGTACGAGGTCCAGGGCCTGTTCGCGGGTGGTGGCGCCGGACAGGTCGAGTCCGGTGAGGGCGAGTCCGGTGGACGTCGCGTGCACATGGGCGTCGGTGAACGCGGGCGTGACGAGCGCCCCGTCGAGGTCGACGGTCTCCTCGACGCCGTCCGCGAAGGCGTCCGCGGCGCCCTCGGAGCCGACCCAGGCGACCTGTCCGCGCTCGACGACCATGGCGGTCGCGAAGGGGTCGGCGGGGCTGTGGACCTCTCCGCGGCGGAGCAGGACGGTCTTGGGCGGGGCGGTGCGTTCACTCATGTCGCCCAGTGTCGCGCCCGGCACGCGCGCGCGTGCACGCAGGTCCCGTCCGCCGCCGGCCCGCGCGGCGCTCAGACGCGCGGCGGCCTGGCCTCGTAGGGCGTGGACAGCACGACGGTCGTACGGGTCGACACTCCGGCGAGGGTCCGCAGCCGGGCGAGAAGTTCCTCCAGCTCGCGGGGGGTGGCCACGCGGACCTTGAGGATGTAGTTCTCGTCGCCCGCGACGCTGTGGCACGCCTCGATCTCGGGGACCCCGGCGAGCCGTTCGGCGATGTCGTCGGGGGCGCTGGGGTCGAACGGTTTCACCGAGATGAAGGCGGTCAGGGGCAGTCCCACGGCGTCGGGGTCGACGACCGCCGCGTAGCCCCGGATGACGCCCCGCTGTTCCAGGCGGCGCACCCGCTGGTGCACCGCCGACGTGGACAGGCCGGTGGCCCTGCCCAGGTCTGTGTAGCTCATCCGCCCGTCCTTGACGAGCAGCTGCACGATCCGACGGTCCAGCTCCTCCATGGCGCAAGAACCTACAGGGCGCGTGATCTCGGCGGATACCGCGACGGCCACGCCGTCCCGGTTCGTGGACCGGCCGCGGTCAGCGCCCCGCACGGCCGCCGATCAGATCACGCCGCGCGCCGCGCGACGGACGACCGGCGCGCGGCACCGCGGACGGCGGCGGACAGGCGCCCGGGACGGCCGTCGGGCCGGATCGCGCGGGGGCCGCGGGACGGCCGGTGGGCGGCCCGTCGTGTGGCCGGGAATGCGCGTCGCGTCACACGCCCACGCGCGGCGTGTGACCAAGACCACAAGCTGGGAACCGTCTCCGTGATGTTCTCGTGATTACCCGCGAGAGCGGACGGGAAGTGCTTGCTGTGGTCGAGGCCGCAGTGCCTTTCACGGCCCAGCCCGAGGGGGAGAATCCCATGCAGAGTCTGAAGCGCCCTGGTCGCGTCGCGTCCAAGCGGCAGTCCGTCGTCGAGCCCGAGCCGGAGGGTGTCGAACCCGACGCCTTCGACGACGAGGAGTCCGACGCGTACGACACCTTCGAGATGTACCGGGTGATCTGCCCGGACTGCGCGCAGCCCATCGCCCTGCTGGCGGACGAGGAGGTCCTGCCGGAGCACGCGCTGTGCGCCTCGCCGTGGAACCCGTTCGGCCTCACGGTCTGCGCCGGTACGGGGCGCGAGGCGACCGAGGCCCGGCCCGCGGACGAGTCCGTCGAACCGCAGGAGCAGGAGACCGCGCTGCTCCTGACGCTGCCTCAGGGCCTGGACTGGCGCAGGCAGCCCTTCTCGCACGTCGGGGGACCGGGCTCGCGCCCGATGCGCGTCCCGGCGATGCGCCGTCACGCGGCCTGAGACGCCCCGCGCGAGGCCACCGGGCCCGGAGACCGCCCGACGACGCGGCGCCGCCGGATGACGCGTCGTCACCGCGCCCCGGGCAGCGGTGAACTCACACTCGATTCCACCGGCCGGTGACCTGCCCGGCCGGGCTCGCGTTGCCCGGGTATGACCCACACGCATTCGGCAGCCGGGCGTCCGCGCCGCGTGTTCGTCCCGCCGCCCACCGGATTCGTGCCGCTCGGCCTGGCGCAGCTTCCCGATCCGCCGATCTACCGCGATCTGATGCGCGCCTGGGCAGACCGCGGCCGGACCCTGCCGGGGCGCCACGACCCGGAGTGGGTGCGGCTCGCGGCTCCCCTGCGCGGCCTCGGTCAGTTCAACGGGTCCCGGGACCCACGCGCCGGCGGGTCCCGGGAGCAGCGGGTCAGCGGGTCTCGGGACCCACGAGGTGACGGGCGATGACCATCCGCTGGATCTGGTTGGTGCCCTCCACGATCTGGAGCACCTTCGCCTCGCGCATGTAGCGCTCGGCCGGGAAGTCGGCGGTGTAGCCGTACCCGCCGAGGATCTGCACGGCGTCCGTGGTGACCTGCATGGCGGTGTCCGTGCAGTGCAGCTTGGCCATGGCCGCCTGCTTCGAGAAGGGCCGGCCGGCGTCCCGCAGCCGGGCCGCCGCCAGGTACAGGGCGCGGCCCGCCTCGATCCGCGTCGCCATGTCGGCGAGCATGAAGCGCAGCCCCTGGAAGTCGGCGATGGGCCGGTTGAACTGCCGGCGCTCGGTCGCGTACGCGACCGCTTCGTCCAGGGCCGCCTGGGCCACGCCTATCGCGCAGGCCGCGATGCCGAGCCGGCCGGAGTCCAGCGCGGACAGGGCGATCGCGAAGCCCTGGCCCTCCTCGCCCAGGCGGCGGGCGTCGGAGACCCGGACGCCGTCGAAGTTGATCTGGGCGGTGGGCGAGCCCTTCATGCCCATCTTCTTCTCGGGCGCGGCGGCGGTCAGTCCCGGCGCGTCGCCCGGCACCAGGAACGCCGTGATGCCGCGGTGGCCGTCCTCGCCGGTGCGGGCCATGACGGTGTAGAAGTCGGCCGTGCCGCCGTGCGTGATCCAGGCCTTGGTGCCGGTGATCACCCAGTCGTCGCCGTCCCGGACCGCCTTGGTGCGCAGGGAGGCCGCGTCGGAGCCGGAGGCCGGCTCGGAGAGGCAGTAGCCGCCGAGGAGGCCGCCGCCGAGCATCGCGGGCAGGTGCTCGGCCCGCTGCTCCTTGGTGCCGTGGGCGGCGAGGCCGTAGGAGGCCAGGGTGTGGACGCTGGCGCCGAGGCCGACGGTCAGGCGGGCCGCGCCGAGCTCCTCCAGGACCTGGAGGTAGACCTCGTAGGGCTGGTCGCCGCCGCCGTACTCGGAGTCGTAGGGCAGGCCGAGGAGGCCGGACTCGGAGAGCAGGGTGAAGACCTCGCGCGGGAAGCGGCCCGCGTCCTCCTCCTCGGCGGCCTTCGGGGCGATCTCGCGCTGGGCGATGTCACGGACCAGCGACATCAGGTCCCGGGCCTCGTCCGTGGGCAGTTGCCGGTCCACGGGCTGCTGGGCGCGGTCGGGCATGGCGACGCTCTCCTCCCTGTCGGGCACATCGACGGACGCGCCGTGGGTGGGCCGCTCCGCCAGGTCATTCCGATGCTCGGCCGAGGCACCGCGTCCGGGTCCCGGAAGCGGCTGACCAGCGGCTGGGCGCAGTGAGTATGCCTGATCAGGATGCGCCAGTCACTAGTTAACGACCGCTCACTCCACGATAGCGCGGGCCGCGCCGCAGGGCCATCGTCCCGTCGTCGGCGGCAGGGAGACGCCGGCCACCGGGCCGCCCCCGGGTCACGGCCGCCGGCACCGGCCCCGCACCTCACCCTCTGACCCGCACCGGCTTCCGGCAGCGGAGCGAAATTGGTCCGCACCATTGACGCGAGTGGTCTAGTCCTCCTACGGTTTCGCTTCGAATCGCTTTAACGCGTCCATGTCAATCGACGCGGTTCCCCTCTCCCCCACGAGGTGACACCGATGTTCCAGTCCCCCCACCCACTCCCCCGCGTCCGCGGGCTCCTCGCCGCCGTCTGCTGCGCGGCTCTCGGCGCCGGGCTGCTGGCCGGAGCCGGCTCCGCGGCCGCCGGCCCCGCGGCGGAGAAGCCCGAGAAGGCCGCCGCCGGCTCCAAGGTCGTCGGCTACTTCACGGAATGGGGCACCTACGACCGCAAGTACTACGTCAAGAACATCGAGACGTCGGGCTCCGCGGCCGAGCTCACGCACATCAACTACTCCTTCGGCAACGTCACCGGCGGCAAGTGCGCGATGGGCGACGCCTACGCGGCCACCGACCGGGCCTACACGGCGGCCGAGTCCGTCGACGGCGTGGCCGACACGTGGGACCAGCCGCTGCGCGGCAACTTCAACCAGTTGCTCAAGCTGAAGCAGAGGCACCCGGGCCTGAAGATCCTGTGGTCCTTCGGCGGCTGGACCTGGTCGGGCGGTTTCGGCGAGGCCGCGAAGAACCCCGCGGCGTTCGCGCAGTCCTGCTACGACCTGGTCGAGAACTCCAAGTGGGCCGACGTCTTCGACGGCATCGACATCGACTGGGAGTACCCGAACGCCTGCGGCGCGAGCTGCGACACCAGCGGCCGGGACGCCTTCCCGAAGCTGATGTCGGCGCTGCGCGCCAGGTTCGGCTCGGACTACCTGGTGACCGCGGCGATCACCGCCGACGCCACCGACGGAGGCAAGATCGACGCGGCGGACTACGCGGGCGCTGCGCAGTCCGTGGACTGGTACAACCCGATGACGTACGACTACTTCGGCGCCTGGGAGGCGGCCGGGCCCACCGCCCCGCACTCGCCGCTGACCTCGTACGACGGCATCCCGAAGGAGAAGTTCGACACGGCGTCGACGATCGCCAAGCTCAAGGGCCTGGGGGTGCCGTCCGGCAAGCTGCTGCTCGGCATCGGCTTCTACGGCCGCGGCTGGACCGGTGTCACGCAGGACGCGCCCGGCGGCACGGCCACCGGCCCGGCGACGGGCACGTACGAGCCCGGCATCGACGACTACAAGGTCCTCAGGACCAAGTGCCCCGCCACCGGCACCGTGGGCGGCACCGCCTACGCCAAGTGCGGCAACGACTGGTGGAGTTACGACACCCCGCAGACCATCGCGGGCAAGATGGCCTACAAGAACGAGCAGGGTCTCGGCGGCACGTTCTTCTGGGAGCTGAGCGGCGACACCGCCGACGGCGAGCTGATCAAGGCCATCGGCTGAAGCCTGCGGCAGACGGTGGGGGCGGAGGTCTCAGGGCCTGCGCCCCCTCTTCACGCGTCCCTGCGGGCGGGCTCGGGGGCCGGGTGGGCCGGGTCGATCTCCTCGACCGCCCGCAGGGTGCCGCAGAGCATCCTGACCAGCAGGTCGCTCATGGTCTCGCGGGGAAGCCCGGGGCGGTCGATCCAGTCGAGGGTCGCGCCCTCCACCGCGCACACCCAGCCGAGCAGCGCCATGCGCACCAGCGGCGCCATGTCGCGGCTGCCGTACGCGCCTTCGGCGATCGTGGTGACCATCGCCTCCCGCACGCCGTCCCGGATGGCGTGCACCTCGGCGTCGAAGCCGACGCCTCCGCTGACGATCGCGCGGTAGGCCGCGTGGTTGTGCTCGGCGTAGCACAGATAGCCGTCGATGGTGCGGTGCACGCGCTCCGCCGGGGGCAGTTCGACGCCGCCGGCCGCGAGATCGACCAGTCCGGCCACGGAGTCCTGGATGATCGCCAGGTAGTAGCCGCGCTTGGAGTGGAAGTAGTAGTAGATCAGCCCCTTGGCGACGTGCGCCTGACGGGCGATGTCGTCCATCGACAGCGCGTCGTAGGACGTGTCGGCGAACAACTTCCGGCCTATGCCGATCAGTTCGGCGCGACGCGCGACGGAACGCTCGGTACCGCGCGCCCGGTGCGGACGCACCGCGCCTTGTCGAGTGATGTTCACATTCGGCCCTGGTCTTCGGCGGGCGGCGGGACACCCGCAGTATGGCAGACCTGCGCCATCCGTCTGTTCGACCCGGACACGGCCGACGAGGCGGGCACGGGGCGTGCGACGGCCCGCCGGAGCGGGTCAGAACAGGCCGAGCCGGGTGACGAGCATCGCGACGACCACCACGAGGAGCCACCCCATGGCGTGCTCGAACATCTCGGGGCCGTCGTCCTTCGGACCGCCGGTACGGGCACGGGCGGCTCCGGCTGCGGCTGCTGCTGAGTGAGCGGTCATGATCTCTCGCTGATGCTCGGTGTCGGTGGGCGTCCCTGGGGGACCGTGGGGACCGTCCACCTTGCCACCTGTGGCGGCTTGTGCGGCGGAGACGTCGCTCACACGCGTCGGGGCCCCGGCGTGCCGGGGCCCCGACCCGCTGCCGGTCTCAGCGCACGCCCACCGCGGCGAGCGCCGCGCACTGTGCCTCGGTCGGCTGCGCCGGGAAGTACAGGTAGCAGACGCCGCCCGTGCCGGAGACGACCTTGCCGGTGGAGTTGTAGCGCTTTGTCCTGAGCCAGATATTTTCCCACTCGCGGCGCTTGTAGACGCGCCGGACCTCCTCGTTGCTGTCCGAGGCGGGGTCGTTGGCGATCACGTCGCCGTCGGCGGTGAAGCCGATCACGGTCATCAGGTGGCCCGAGGTGCCGTATCCGGACCCGGTCAGCTCCTCCTCCAGGAAGGACTGGGAGGTGATGGCCGGGATGCCCGCCGCGATCAGGGTCTCCAGGTCGGTGAGCGAGCCGAGCCGGGTGACGACGCCCTGCATGCCGTCGAAGGTGGCCGCGTAGGCGGCGTTGAAGGGCCAGTTGCCACAGCCGCTGTACTGGTGGTCGTAGGTGTGCCGGGCCGCGTGGCACACCTGCGGGTCGGTGAAGGACGGGTCCACCCAGGCGAGTTGCTCCGGGGTGAGCCGGCCGCCCCAGTACTCGATGATCATCTGCGAGGAGGTGGGGCTGCACCAGGCCTCGCCGCCGTTGTCGTACTCCGGGTACTGGCCCTTGTGTATCTCCTGCGAGTAGCGCGGCACGGGCAGTTCGCGGGCGAGGCCGGGCGCGGACGCCGGGACGGTGAAGCGGTCCGGGACGTCGGAGCCCATCGCGCCGACCCGCCACACGGTGGGCGTCAGGGTGGTGCCGGGCCTGCGGTAGAGGGTGAGGCGCAGCCGGTAGGAGACCAGGCGCAGGCCGGAGGCCGCGTCGTCGATCGCGAAGGTGTCCGTCCAGATGCTGCTCCTGCCGTCGCCCTGGTCGTCGACCGAGGTCCGCCGGATGTCCCGGTCGCCCGCGGCCCAGCGGCCCATGACGTACCAGGGCGTGCCGGTGCCGTCGGAGTACGTGCCCCGCAGTTCGACCTGGAGCCAGGTCCCTTCGGGCGTGCCCGCGTTCCAGGAGGCGATGGCCTCGGTGGCGGGGACGGTGAGCCGGTGCTCCGGGGACGTCCAGGTGGCGTACTCCCAGGCGGCCTTCGTACCGGTGTGCGGGTCGGTGTAGTCGACGGTACCGGCGGGGGTTCCGATGACGACGCCCGGACGGTCCCCGGACACGACGCGCGTGCCCGTGGCCCGGCCGGCGCGCCAGTCGCGGTACGTGGTCCAGGCCCGGTTGTCGACGGGGCGGGCCGTCGCGCGGGGCTTGGCGGCGGCCGGGCGCGGCTCGGCGGCCGCGGTACCCGAACCGGCGGCGACCGCCGCGGCGAGGGCGGCGGTCAGCACGACTCGGCGGGAGGGCTGTTCGGCTCTGCTCATGGGCAGGAGACCCCCAGGTGTCGTAATCGGGCAGGTCGTTGCACGGTGTGGGCCAACTATGGCCGCCCGTGACCGGGTCCGGCCAGCACTTGAGCCCATGCCGCGCCGAGCAATATTGGCCTCTACCACTGGCAGGGCCCGGCACGCGGCACCCGCGGCCCGCGCCGCCCGCCGTTAGAGTGCTGGAGCCCCGTCCGCCCGCGCCTGTCAGGGATCCGCCATGCACGCCCTCGCCTCCCGGATCCGCCGTCTGCCGCCGTCCTGCGGACCGGTCCGCCTGGTCGGGGTCGACGGGCACGCCGGGTCCGGGAAGACCACGTTCGCCGGGCGGCTGGCCGCCGCGCTGGACGGCGCCCCGGTGCTGCGCCTCGACGACATCGCGAGCCACGACGCGCTGTTCGACTGGACGGAACGGCTCCAGCGGCAGGTGATCGGACCGCTCGGGCGCGGCGAGAGCGCCCACTACGCGCCCTACGACTGGACGGCGCGGCGGTTCGGTCCGCCGCGCGCGCTGCCGCCGGCCCCGGTGGTCCTCCTGGAGGGGGTCGGCGCGGGCCGCCGGGCGCTGCGCCCGCATCTGGCGCTGCTGCTGTGGATGGAGGTGCCGCGCGAGGAGGCCTGGCGGCGCGGACGGGAACGGGACGGCGAGGAGCAGCGTGACTTCTGGGCCGGATGGGTCGAGGCCGAGGCGCGACATTTCGCCGAAGATCCGTCCCGGCCCCACGCCGACCTCCTGGTGGAGCAGCGACAGCGGGGCTTCGAGGTGCTCGCGGGCCCCGCGGGACCACGCGCCGCCGACCCGCCCCTCACGGAGGGTGACGACTCGCCCCCGGCGTGGTGAAACGGTGAAGCCACCGGTCGGAGGATCCCTCCCGGCCGCCTCAAGTCGGCTTGACCGGCGGGCCGTACAGGACTTACGTTTCCGATGAGCGGTTCTTCGAGGGCCGCCGGCAGACGCGAAGCCCCCGGTTGTTCCCCCGTGACCGGGGGCTTCGTCCTGCTCCTTCCCTCTCTCCGGGCCGCTTCCGCGGCCCTCGCGCGCCCCTCACGCTCACCCTCGGTCACCGTGACGGTTGTGCGCCCCAAGTGCTCCCGCCTCACGCAACGGCCTGTACGGCACCCTTCGGCAGAGCGTCACCACGCGGGTACGATGCCTTCGGTGCGATCCACCGGACGGCTGCTCACGCACCGGCAACTCCGTTCCGCAGCACAGTGGTTCAACCAAAGGCGGCCCGCGGGCAACGGCTCGGGGGCATACCGACGGGGGCACGGTACGTGGGGGACGCGATGGACTTCGGCACCCAGGGTCCCGAGGGCCCGGCCGATCTGGCCTGGCTCAGGGGTGTGGACGCCTACACCATGGGCGCCTATCCACAGGCCGAGGAGGAGTTCCGGGCCGCGGTGCGGCTGGATCCCGGGATGGCGGACGGCTGGCTGGGCCTGCACGCGCTGCGCGTCGACACCACGACCGCGCTGCTGCGGATGCACCGGCACCGGGAGCGCTTCGGGGAACAGCGCGCCCGGCACCGCCGCTCCCTCAATTCCTGGTACTGGCTGGGCTGGTGGGTGCAGCCCGTGCTGGAGAGCCCCCGGGACCTGCTGCTGGCGCACGCCTCGCACTGGCTGGACGGCCGGCACGTACCGGAGCTGGACCGGGCGCTGGCGGGTCTGCCGCCCGTCGACGCCGACGCCCAGGTCCGCTTCCTGCACGCCTGCCGCGCCTACCTCGTCAAGGACTGGGAGCAGCTCGTCCGGCACACCGACCCGCTCCTCGACGATCACTTCCTCGGCATCGAGGCGGGCCTGTTCGGCGGGATGGCCCGGGTGCGCCTGGAGATGTACGGGCAGGCCGAGCCGCTGCTGTCGGCGGCCCTGATGCGCTGCCGCAGCGAGCAGCCGCAGCGCAAGGAGCTGCGGTACTGGCTGGCCCGCGCCCGCGAGGGCACCGGCCGCTCGGCGGCGGCCCTGCCGCTGTACCGGGCGGTGCACCGGGTCGACCCGGGCTTCATGGACACCTCGGCGCGGCTCGCGGCGATCTCGGAGGGCGACGGGTTCGACGACTGCGCCGACCTCGCGGCGGTCTCGCTGTCGGGCGGACAGGACGCCGTGGACGGCCCCGACCTCCTCGACCCGCTGTACGGCACGGAGGGCCGCGACCTCAAGCTGAGCCCCGAGCCGCCGCCGTCCGCTCCCCCGCCGACGGTGCAGGACCGGTCGGCGCGCGAGAAGTCCGGCAGGCCCGTGCCGTCGCTGCCCTCCGGCCCGACCGACCCCGACCTGCTGCGGGAGGCGCTCGCCGAACTGGAGCGCATGGTGGGGCTGGAACCGGTGAAGCGCCAGGTCAAGGCGTTGTCGGCGCAACTGAACATGGCGCGCCTGCGGGCCGGTCAGGGGCTGCCGGTGCAGCCGCCCAAGCGGCACTTCGTCTTCTCCGGCCCGTCCGGCACGGGCAAGACCACGGTGGCCCGCATCCTGGGCCGGGTCTTCTACGCCCTCGGGCTGCTCGGCGGCGACCACCTCGTGGAGGCGCAGCGGGCCGACCTCGTCGGCGAGTACCTGGGGCAGACGGCCGTGAAGGCCAACGAACTGATCGACTCCGCGCTCGGCGGGGTGCTCTTCGTCGACGAGGCCTACTCGCTGTCCAACTCCGGGTACGGCAAGGGCGACGCGTACGGCGACGAGGCGCTCCAGGTGCTGCTGAAGCGGGCCGAGGACAACCGCGACCACCTCGTGGTGATCCTCGCCGGGTACCCGGAGGGCATGGACCGGCTGCTCGCCGCGAACCCGGGTCTGTCCTCGCGCTTCACGACGCGGGTCGACTTCCCCTCGTACCGGCCGGCGGAGCTCACGCGGATCGGGACGGTCCTCGCCGCGGAGAACGGCGACCAGTGGGACGAGGAGGCGCTGGAGGAGCTGCGGGCGCTGGCCGGGCACGTCGTCGAGCAGGGCTGGATCGACGAACTGGGCAACGGGCGGTTCCTGCGGACGCTGTACGAGAAGAGCTGCGCCTACCGGGATCTGCGGCTGTCGGCCTACCCGGGGGCGCTGACCCGGGAGGACCTCGCGACGCTGCGGCTGCCGGACCTGATGCAGGCGTACGGGGAAGTGCTGTCGGGGCGGGGGCCGCAGGACCCGTCGGGTTCCTGAGGCCGCCCGCCCCGCGCGTCACGTCCTGGTCAGTTCCTGCCGGTGGGCGGGGTCGCGGACCTCTCCGACGAGGAGTTCCAGGACGTCCTCCAGGGCGACGAGACCGAGGACGCGTCCGGAGGCGTCCGTCACCTGGGCGAGGTGGGTGGCCGCCCGGCGCATCACCGTCAGGGCGTCGTCCAGGGGGAGTTCCGGCCTGAGCGTCGTCATGCGGCGCCAGACCTGCTGGGGCACGGCGCGGTCGGAGTCCTCCAGGTCGAGGACGTCCTTCACGTGCAGGTAGCCCATGAAGGCGCCGCCGTCGACGGCGATCGGGAACCGGGAGTATCCGGTGCGCGCGGTCAGCTCGACGATCCGGCCCGGGGTGACCGACGGGGTGACGGTGACCAGTGACTCGCGCGTCAGCAGGACGTCCGTGACAGGGCGGGAGCCCAGTTCCAGGGCGTCCTCCAGGCGCTCCTGCTCCTCCGGGTCGAGCAGGCCGGCCTGGCCGGAGTCCTCGACCAGCCGGTTGAGCTGCTCGCTGGTGAACACGGCCTCGATCTCGTCCTTCGGCTCGACCCGGAACAGCCTGAGCACGCCCTGGGCGCAGGCGCCGAGGGCGACCGTGACGGGCCGGCACAGCCGGGCGAAGGCCACCAGACCGGGACTCAGCCACAGCGCGGCCTTCTCCGGCGCGGCCATCGCCAGGTTCTTCGGGACCATCTCGCCGATGACGAGGTGGAAGAAGACGACCGTGGCGAGTGCGATGACGTAGCCCAGGGGGTGGATCATCGCGTGCGGCAGGTGGACCGAGGCGAAGACCGGCTCCAGCAGATGCGCCACCGTGGGCTCGGCGACCGCGCCGAGGGTCAGCGAGCAGACGGTGATGCCGAACTGGGCGGCGGCCATCATCTCGGGCAGCCGTTCCAGGCCGTGCAGGACCTGGCGGGCGCGGGCCGTGCCGAGGGGTTCGATCTGGCTGCGGCGCACGGACACGAGGGCGAACTCGGCGCCGACGAAGAAGCCGTTGGCGAGCACGAGCAGCGCGGCGAAGAAGAGTTGCAGGACGCTCATCGGACGGCCTCCACGACCGGGGCGGTGGACTCCACGACGGCGGCCGTGCGGAGGATGCGGACCCGCTCGGCCCGGTAGTGGCCGACCTGGCGGACGGTGAGCCGCCAGCCGGGCAGTTCGGCGCGGTCTCCGACGGCCGGGATCCGGCCGAGCAGGTCGGCGACGAGTCCGGCGACCGTCTCGTACGGGCCTTCGGGCGCGGTGAGGCCGATGCGCCGCAGGACGTCGACGCGGCAGCCGCCGTCGGCCTCCCAGGCGGGTCTGCCGTCCTCGGGCGGGACGGCGGCCAGCTCGGGCAGGTCGTGTCCGTCGTGCTCGTCGCGGACCTCGCCGACGATCTCCTCGACGATGTCCTCCAGGGTGACGACGCCGGCGGTGCCGCCGTACTCGTCCACGACGACCGCGATGGGCTGTTCGCTGCGCAGCCGGGTGAGGAGCGGCCGGACGGGCAGGGTCTCGGGGACGAGGAGGGCCGGACGGGCGATGCCGCTCACGGGGGTGCGGAGCCGTCCGGCCACGGGCACGGCCAGGGCGTCCTTGAGGTGGACCATGCCGACGATCTCGTCGATCTTCTCCCGGTAGACGGGGAAGCGGGAGAGTCCGGTGGCCCGCGTGAGGTTGACGACGTCCTCGGCGGTCGCCGAGGACTGCAGGGCGCTGACCTTCACGCGGGGGGTCATCACGTGCTGTGCGGTCAGTCCGCCCAGGGACAGGGTGCGGACGAACAGGTCGGCCGTGTCCTGTTCGAGGGCGCCCGCGCGGGCGGAGTGCCGGGCCAGGGAGACCAGCTCGCCCGGGGTGCGGGCGGAGGCCAGTTCGTCGGCGGGCTCGATGCCGAGGGCGCGTACGAGCCGGTTCGCGACGGCGTTGAGACCGGCGATCACCGGGCGGAACAGGCGCGCGAAGGCGTGCTGCGGGCCGGCGACGAAGCGCGCGACCTGCAGCGGCCGGGACACGGCCCAGTTCTTGGGCACGAGTTCGCCGATCACCATCTGCACGGCCGAGGCCAGCAGCATGCCGACGACGACGGCCACCCCGGACACGGCGCCGTCGGGCACGCCGACGGCGGTGACGGGGCCGCTGAGCACGGCGGCCAGCGCCGGTTCGGCGAGCATGCCGACGACGAGGGAGGTGATGGTGATGCCGAGCTGGGTGCCGGAGAGCTGGAAGGAGAGTTCCTTGAGGGACTCGACGACCCGGTGGGCGCGTCGGTCGCCGTCGGCGGCGGCCTGTTCGGCCTCGGGGCGTTCGACGGTCACCAGGCCGAACTCGGCCGCGACGAAGAAGCCGTTGGCGAGGATCAGCAGGAACGCGGCTGCCAGGAGCAGCAGGGAGATGGTCATGATGCCGCCGCCTGAGGGTGGGCGCGGTGGGGGTCCGCGCTATGTCGGCAGGGGGCGGCGCAGGTACTGCAGGACGATCCGTCCATCGCCGGAGAGGGTCACTCCTCGGATAGCTGGGAGCCCCTGGGCGCCGGGCGGGCCGTCAGGGGCGAAGGCGCGTCGTCGCGCCTTCACCCAACAGAATATTCAAGACAGGGGCAATTGCGGCAGGGTGGGCGGTCCCGATCGGACGCCAACCGGTTCTCGATCGGATCTCGGCCGGTTTCGGGTCGGTCCGGATCAGCCGCGCGGGGCGCCCGGACCGGCGACGGACCGGGCGTCGACCAGGGCCCGGAGGGCGCGGGCGTCGGCCAGGGCGCGACGGCGGGCGATGCCGGGCTGGATGCCGAGGGCGGGCAGGCTGGTGCCGTCGCTGAGGTTCAGGAACACCCAGGGGTCACCGGGCCGGAGGTTCACCGACACGATTTCGGCCCAGTCCAGGCGGCGCCTGGTGGTGAGGTTGACGACGGTGACGCCGGACTCCTCGGCGACGACCCTGGGCCGGGACAGCATGAGCAGCACCCCGGCGAGCAGGGCCGCCGTCAGGACGAAGCTGGCGCGCTCCCCCGGCCCGATCGGCTCCAGCAGGAGGCCGACGGCGGTGACCACCGCGAAGATCGCCACCGCCGCGGTGATCATGATCACGCGGGTGCGGGTCGGCCGGAAGGTGACCGGAAGACCGGGCAGGTCGGACATGGCGCGCCCTTCAGAGCCGGCAGGCGTGGATGGCCGTGGTGAGGATGGCCCGGGCGCCGATCTCGTACAGGTCGTCCATGATCCGCTGGGCGTCCTTGGCGGGGACCATGGCGCGGACGGCGACCCAGCCCTCGTTGTGCAGCGGGGACACGGTCGGTGACTCCAGGCCGGGCGTCAGGGCGACGGCCTTCTCAAGCTGCTCGACGCGGCAGTCGTAGTCCATCATCACGTACGTCCTGGCCACCAGGACGCCCTGGAGGCGGCGCAGGAACTGCAGGACCTTGGGGTCGTCGGTGTCGGCGCCGGTGCGGCGGACGACGACGGCCTCGGACTGCATGATCGGCTCGCCGACGACCTCCAGGCCCGCGTTGCGCAGGGAGGTGCCGGTTTCCACGACGTCGGCGACGGCCTCGGCGACGCCCAGTTCGATGGCGGTCTCCACGGCGCCGTCGAGGTGGACGACGGTGGCGTCGATGCCGCTGTCGGCGAGGTGCTTGGCGACGATGCCCTCGTAGGAGGTGGCGATCGTCAGGCCGTTCAGCTCCTCCACGCGGGTGGCGGTGCCGGGCCTGGTGGCGTAGCGGAAGGTGGAGCGGGCGAAGCCGAGCGGGAGGATCTCCTCGGCGCCCGCGCCGGAGTCGACGAGCAGGTCGCGGCCGGTGATGCCGATGTCGAGGCGCCCGGAGGAGACGTAGATCGCGATGTCCCGGGGGCGGAGGTAGAAGAACTCGACGTCGTTGACCGGGTCGACGACGCGGAGTTCCTTGGACTCGCGGCGCTGCTGGTAGCCGGCCTCATGCAGCATCTCCCCCGCAGGTCCGGAGAGGGAACCCTTGTTGGGGAGGGCGATGCGCAGCATGAGGTCGGCTTCCTTCGCGTGGTGGTGAGGTGGAGCGGTGGGGCTCAGAGGTGGGCGTAGACGTCGTCGAGGGAGATGCCGCGGGCGACCATCATCACCTGGACGTGGTAGAGGAGCTGGGAGATCTCCTCGGCGGCCGCGTCCTTGCTCTCGTGCTCGGCGGCCATCCAGACCTCGGCGGCCTCCTCGACGACCTTCTTGCCGATGGCGTGGACTCCCCTGTCCACCAGTTCCGCGGTGCGGGAGGTGGCCGGGTCGCCGTGTGCGGCCTTGTGCTGGAGCTCGGTGAAAAGCTCCTCGAACGTCTTCTTGGACATGATGGCGCCCACTTTACGCGTAGTGCCGGCGCTACTGGCGCCACGGTTCGGATACCGAGCGGAGCGTGGCCGCCGTGGCGACCGCCGCCGTCACCGCCTCGTGTCCCTTGTCCTCACTGGAGCCGGGCAGACCGGCCCGGTCCAGGGCCTGGTCCTCGGTGTCGCAGGTCAGGACGCCGAAGCCGACGGGGACGCCGGTCTCGACGGACACCTGGACCAGGCCCTGGGTGACGCCCTGGCAGACGTAGTCGAAGTGGGGGGTGCCGCCGCGGATGACGACGCCGAGGGCGACCACGGCGTCGTAGCCGCGGCCGGCGAGGACCTTGGCGACGACGGGGAGCTCGAAGCTGCCCGGCACGTGCAGCAGCGTCGGTTCGTCGATGCCGAGTTCGGTGAGGGCGCGCAGGGCGCCGTCGACCAGTCCGTCCATCACCTTGTCGTGCCACTGTGCCGCGACGACGGCGACCCGGAGGTCTCCGGCGTTCTGGACGGACAGTTCGGGTGCGCCCTTGCCGCTCACGTTCTTCGTCTCCTCGGTGTGTCCGGTGTGTCCGGTGTGATCGCTGGTCGGGGGTTACTGGTTGCCGCAGACCGCGACGGGGACGGCCGGGGTGTCCAGCCAGGGCAGGTCGTGGCCCATCCGGTCGCGTTTCGTGCGCAGGTAGCGGAGGTTGTGCTCGCCGGCGGTGACGGGCATGGGCTCGCGGCCGGTGACCTCGATGCCGTGCAGCAGGAGGGCCGCGGTCTTGTCGGGGTTGTTGGTCATGAGGTGGACGCCGCGCACGCCGAGGTCCTTGAGGATCTGGGCGGCGGCACCGTAGTCGCGGGCGTCGGCGGGCAGGCCGAGCTCCAGGTTGGCGTCGAGGGTGTCCCGTCCGCGTTCCTGGAGTTCGTAGGCGCGCAGCTTGGACATCAGGCCGATGCCGCGTCCCTCGTGGCCGCGCAGGTAGACGACGACGCCCCGGCCGGCGGCCTGGATGCGGGCGAGGGAGGCGTCGAGCTGGGGTCCGCAGTCGCAGCGCTGGGAGCCGAACACGTCGCCGGTGAGGCATTCGGAGTGGACGCGGACG
>DASTDN010000111.1:0-2440 GCA_035710365.1 Streptomyces sp.
GCGCGGTGTCCGTGACCAGCACCCCCGGACCGGCGTCGGAGACAATCCCCCGCAACCGCTCCTCCGGGAACTCCGGATCCAGCACGACGTACCCGGCACCGGCCTTCACCACCGCCACCAACGCGACAGCGAACTCCACACCCCGGTCCAGCAGCACACCCACCAGATCACCGCGCCCCACACCACGGCCACGCAAGTGCCGCGCCAGACGGTTCGCACGAGCATTCAGATCCCCGTACGACACCACCACGCCGCCCCACACCAACGCCGCCGCCTCCGGACGCGACCGCACCCGCTCCTCGAACCGCGACGACAACACCGGCACACCCACAGGCGCGGACACACCCGCCCACTCGCCGAGGACCGTGTGGAGTTCGTCGGGGTCGAGGAGGTCGACTGCGGACAGGGGCGTCGCGGGTGCGGCGAGGACGCGCTCGACGAAGGCGAGGAAGCGGTCGTGGTGTCCGGCGACGGTGTCGAGGTCGCAGACCTCGGGGGCGGCGTCGAAGTCGACGCGCAGGCCGTGGGCGGGGCCGAGGTCGTAGACGCCGACCGCGAGGTCCTCGACGGGGCCGTTGCTGAGGTTGTGCTGGACGGTGGGCAGTCCGAAGAAGCTCATGCCCGGGTTGAAGGCCATGATGTTGACCTGCGGGGACGCGACGCGGCGGGCCCCCTCGGCGAGGCCGAGGTCGCGGCAGATGTCCTCGTAGCGGGTCCGCTGGTGCTTCAGTCCGGCGCGGGTGGTGGCGACGACCGTGGTGAGCAGGTCGGCGAGGGTGCCGTCGGCGGGGACCGGCAGGCGCAGCGGGACGACGTTGGACATCATGCCGGGGGTGCGTTTGGCCAGTTCGGAACGGCGGCCGGTGACGGGCAGGGCCAGCACCGGTTCGGGCGTTCCCGTGGTGCGGTGGACGTACGCCGCGACCAGGGCGAGGACCAGCATCGTCCAGGGCGCCCGGTGCTCGCGGGCCACCTCCTTGAGGCGGTTGGTGCGGTCGGCGCCGAGGAGCACGGTACGGCGGGTAAAGGGCAGGTGCCCGGGGCGGGTCCTCGCGGTGTGGCCCTCGGCGAGCCGCGGCGCCGGCTCGACCCCGGCCAGGTGACCGGCCCAGTGCTCCCGGTCCGCGGCGGCCTCCTCGGAGGAGCGGTACGCGGTGTCCTCGGCGGTCAGTTCGGCGAGGGTGCCGAAGGGGGACTCGGTCCACGGTTCGCCCGCGGCGGCCTGCTCGTACAGGTCGACGAAGCGCTGGTCGAGCTGGGCGAGGCCCATGCCGTCGATGGCGAGGTGGTGGAAGCCGTGGAAGTAGAACCAGCGTTCCTCGCCCTCCTCGGTGCTGCCGACGCGGAGCAGGGCGTGCCGGGACAGCCAGTCGTGCTCCAGGTCGAAGGGGCGGGACAGTTCGGCGTCCATCCAGGCGCGGGCCGCCGCCACCGGGTCGGCCTCGTCGCTGACGTCGACCCTCCGCAGGCCGCGTCCGACGGGCTTGGCGTGCACCTCCAGCCACGGCGTGCCGTCCTCGTCGGCGCCGACGCCGCGGACGCGCAGCGCGTCCGTCTCGCAGGCCAGCCGGTACCAGCAGCAGGCCACGAGGTCCGCGTCCAGCGAACCGGTGATCTCCCGGTACTCCCCGATGTTGTAGCGGCAGCCGGAGCTGTCCAGTCCGTGGGCCATCCAGATGTCGCGCTGGGCGGCCGACATGGGCAGCCGCACCGTGGCGGGCCCGTACGCGGTGCCCTGTTCAGACGCGTTCGGGGACATGGGGAGGCTCCTCGGGATCGTGGGTGGCGAGAGGTCGGGACGGTCGGGTCGTCGTTCCAGCCGTTGTCATCCAAACCCCGCCGCGGACCCGGGGGCGGCAGTTGGTGCGGCAATGCGGGAGCAGGTCAGCGGGCGGCGGCAGTTGCCGCGGCAGGGTGCGTCCAGGCGGCGCGCGCCAGGCCGAGGACACGGAAGCGGGAGGCGCCGCCGTCGTGCTCGGCGCGTACGGCACCACAGATGAGCAGTTCCCGCAGGAGGCGGCCCACGTCGGGGAGGGAGAGGCCGGTGAGGGCGGTGAGTTCGGTCAGTTCGCGGCTGTCCCCGTGGTCCGGGGCGGTGGCCGGGTGGGGGACGGTCGTTCCCGCGCACAGGGCGTCGAGGAGGGTGCGGGCCCCGGCCGACAGCCGGGACAGGCGGGCGCGCAGGGCCGCGCGCAGGTCGCCCCGGCCGACGGTGCCGTCCGCCTCGTCGAGGTGGTGCAGCAGCGCGGCCGGGTCGGCGCCCAGTCCGTGGCACAGCGTCGCCAGGTCGTACACCACCAGCCAGGAGGCGGCCGCGGCCAGTGCCCCCGGGTGGCCGTCGAGGAGCCGGCACACCCAGGCGGCGCGCTCCAGGTCGGCGGAGCCGGGCACGAAGTCCGGCCGTGCCCGGCGGACATGGTCCAGGAAGACCCGCAGGGCC
>DASTDN010000112.1:0-19330 GCA_035710365.1 Streptomyces sp.
CCGCTGGCCACCCGGGTCGCCGAGCAGGCACTGAACCCCCTGATCGGCAAGAGCTTCGTGGCGTACGCGACCAAGCCGCACCTGCCGGGCGCGGCCGAGGCGGACGCCACGTGACCACGCCCCGCACCGAACACCTAGTCCTGCCCGGCGTGCTGACCGCCGGACAGGCCGCCGAGACCGTGCGCGGCATCCTCGCCGCGCAGCGCCCGGACGGCGCCATCCCCTGGTTCCGGGGCCACCACCTCGACCCGTGGGACCACGTCGAGGCGGCCATGGCCCTGGACGCGGCCGGTGAACACGACGCGGCGGAGCGGGCGTACACCTGGCTGGCCCGGCATCAGAACGCGGACGGCTCCTGGTACGCCGCCTACGCCGACGGCGACGCGCGCGACGTGACGGACCGCGGGCGGGAGACCAACTTCGTCGCCTACCCGGCCGTCGGCGTCTGGCACCACTACCTGTCCACCGGCGACGACACGTTCCTCGACCGCATGTGGCCCGTCCTGCACGCGGCCGTCGAGTTCGTCCTGCGGCTCCAGCAGCCCGGCGGGCAGATCGGCTGGCGGCGCGGCGACGACGGCACGGACACCGCGGACGCCCTGCTGACCGGCTCGTCCTCCGTGCACCACGCGCTGCGCTGCGCGCTCGCCGTCGCCGAGCAGCGCGAGGAGCCCCAGCCCGACTGGGAGTTGGCCGCGGGCGCGCTGCGGCACGCCATCCGCAGGCACCCCGAGCGGTTCCTCGACAAGGACCGCTACTCGATGGACTGGTACTACCCCGTGCTGGGCGGCGCGCTGCGGGGCGCCGAGGCCGTGTCCCGCATCGAGGAGTGCTGGGACAGCTTCGTGGTGCCCGGCCTCGGCGTGCGCTGCGTCGTCCCCAACCCGTGGGTGACGGGCGGCGAGTCGGCCGAACTGGCCCTGGCGCTGTGGGCGACGGGCGAGTCCGACCGGGCGCTGGAGATCCTCCAGTCCATCCAGCACCTGCGGGACGCGGAGACCGGCCTGTACTGGACGGGCTACGTCTTCGACGACGGTGTCGTCTGGCCGCGCGAACTCACCACCTGGACGGCCGGTTCCCTGCTGCTCGCCGTCGCCGCGCTCGGCGGCCACGACGCCACCTGCGCCGTCTTCGGCGGGGAGCACCTGCCGTGGGGCCTCGACCCGGACTGCTGCGACTGAGGCCCCCGCCCGGCCCGCGGGCCCGAGGGGCTCAGGAACGCTGCACGCGGTGCGCGACGGCGTGACCCACGAACAGGTAGACCAGGGCGGCCAGTCCGTAACCGCAGACGACGCGCGCCCACTCCTCGTCGAACGTGAACAGGTCGTGCGACCAGCCGGCGAGCCACCGCGCGGCGTCGTGCACGAACTGCACCAGCTCGTTCGACTGGTTCGCGTCGAGCAGGTACATCAGGATCCACAGACCGAGGATGAAGGCCATCACGTCGGCGACGATCGCGATGACTGTGCCGGCCTGGCCGGCACCGGAGCGATATCGAGGGGACATGACCACCGTGTTGCCGCTGCCGGCCGGAACAAACCCGAACGGCCCGCGCCCGGCACCGCGTTCCCGCGGCGGGGGTGACGGCGAACGGCCGACGGCCCCGCCCGGAGAGTTCCGGAGCGGGGCCGTCGGCCGTCGCGAAAGGTGTGCCGTCCGTCAGCCGCGCTGAATGCCCGACGTGTCCTGAAGGACACCGCGGCGGCCGTCCTGCGTCTGCGCGATCAGGTGCTGGCCGCGCTGCTCGACGGCCAGGTACCAGGTGCCCGGCGCCAGTTCGGCGATCGGCGTGGGCGAGCCGTCCTCCGGGAACAGCGGCCGGGGCACCGGCACGGCGAACCAGAACGGCGAGAAGTCCCCGGCGGGCTGGCCCGCCTGCGGCTGACCGGGCTGCGGCTGCGCGCCGTAGGGCTGGCCCGGCTGCGGCTGGCCCGGCTGGGGCTGACCGCCGTACGCCGGCTGCGGCGCACCCGGGTAGCCGTAGCCGGCCGGCGGCTGGGCGCCGTAGGGGCCGGGCACGGAGGGGCGCGGGGCCGGGATCAGGGCGCCGTGCAGAGCGGGCAGCAGGGGGGTGGCGACGGCGGCACCGGCCAGCAGCAGGGCGGCGATGAACCCGAGGATGAGACCGGCGCCGGCGCTGGCACCCTCACCGACGTCCAGCAGCGACCAGAACAGGGTCCACGCGACCAGCACCGTGAACGCCGCGCCGACCGTTCCGAGGTCGAGCCCGGCGACCTTGCGGGGCTGCGGCAGACTGCGGTTGACGACGATCAGCGCGGCGCCGATGACACCACCCATGTACGTACCGAGGCCGGTGCCGAGGCTGTCCCACGCGTTGTTGTCCAGATCGTACCCCTCGACGGAGTACAGGTTGAGGAACGACGCGATGAACAGCAATACCGCTGCTCCGATCACCACGCCGTCGCCTCGAGTGAGGGAGCGGATATTCACTTCAGGTCCTTCGCAGGTCGTCTCGTCGTCGGTAGAGGCATCGCTGTCACCGTGTCGCCCTCGGGGTGGCCGTCGGCGTTGCCGCCGGGAGTGCCGTCGGGTGTGGGCGGGAAGCGCGGGGATGACCCCTCATCGTAGGGACGACAGTATCGTCCGTCCGGTTCGGGTGTCCGCCCCGATGTGCCTGCCGACCACTACCCGCGCAGGAAACTCACGATTCCCTCAGAGATGCCCCGCGCCGCCTTCTGCCGCCACGCGCCGCTGGTCAGGAGTGCCGCGTCCGCGCTGTCGCGCATGTTGCCGCACTCGATGAACACCTTGGGAACCGTTGACAGATTGAGACCGCCGAGATCCTCGCGCGTGACGATACCCGTGCCGCCGCCCACGTAGGTGGAGGGCGCGCTGCCCGTGGCGCGGACGAACCTGCCCGCGATGCGCTCGCCCAGTTCGCGGGACGGGCCGACGACGGGCCGGGTGTCCGCGGCGCCGGCGTGGACGCTGCCGGGCAGGATGACGTGGAAGCCGCGGTTCCCCGCGGCCGAGCCGTCGGCGTGGACCGACACGACGGCGTCGGCCCGCGCGGCGTTCCCGATCCGGGCCCGCTCGTCCACGCACGGCCCGTGGGGGCGGTCGCCGTCCTGCGTCAGCTTCACCGTGGCACCCTGACGCTCCAGCAGCGTGCGCATCCGGCGGGCGACGTCGAGGGTGAACTTCGCCTCGGCGTAACCGGCGTTCGTAGACGTGCCCGTGGTGTCGCACTCCTTCCAGCCCGTGCCGATGTTCACCCTGCGGTTGATGGCGGAGGTGTGCCGGAAGTTGCCCGGGTTGTGCCCCGGGTCGATGACGACGACCTTGCCCTTGAGCGGCCCGGAACCTCGGGACGAGGCGGAGGGGGAGGGCGAGTGCGGACGGGACCCCGAGGGCGACGCACCCGGCTTCTTGCCGTCGGTCCGGTCCCCCGCGGAGGGGCCGGACGTGGTCTTCGACGGGGCCGCCGACACGGCCGCCGCGCCGTCGGAACCGCCCCCGCCGTCGCCGGCCGCCTCGTACACGAGCCAGCCGAGCAGCGCGCCCGGCAGCAGTGCGGCGGCCGCCACGATCAGCGGCCGACGGGACCGCGGGGGGCGGGGAGGTTCGAATTCCGGGCCTGCGTACGACACGTCTGTGACTCTAACCGCGCCGTCAGATCCCCGCTCCCGTTCGCCGCAGCACCCGTAGCGAACCGGTGACGGCGTCCTCCGTGAAGGCGCCCGAGGCGAGGGCCCGCAGATACACGCGGTAGGGGGCCTGTCCGGTGAACTCGTCCACCGGGTCGGGGAAGACGTCGTGGACGACGAGCAGCCCGCCCTCCGCCACCCGGGGGGCCCAGCCCTCGTAGTCGGCGGTCGCGTGCTCGTCGGTGTGGCCGCCGTCGACGAAGACCAGCCCGAGCGGCGCGCTCCACACCTTCGCGACCTGCGGGGACCGCCCCACCAGGGCCACCACGTGCTCCTCGAGTCCGGCCCGGTGCAGGGTGCGGCGGAAGGCGGGCAGGGTGTCCATCACCCCCAGCTCCGGGTCGACGGTGGTGGGGTCGTGGTAGTCCCAGCCGGGCTGCTGCTCCTCGCTGCCGCGGTGGTGGTCCACGGTCAGCGCGGTCACCCCGGCCTGCCGGGCGGCCTCCGCGAGCAGGATCGTGGACCGCCCGCAGTACGTGCCGACCTCCAGCAGCGGCAGCCCGAGCCGCCCGGCCCGCACGGCCGCCGCGTACAGGGCGAGGCCCTCGTCCGCGGGCATGAACCCCTTCGCCGCCTCGAACGCGGCCATGATCTCCGGCTCGGGCGCCGCCGTCATGGGTCCTGCCTCTCACTCGCGGTCACCGGGTCGTCCGGTCGTTCCGGGCCGCTCGGCACGCGCCCGGCCGGACCCCATGCTGCCGCACCCCCCGCCGGGGGCCCGTCGGGGGGTGCGGGGAGGGGGTGTGGGGAGGGGGGCGGGGAGGACCGTACGGCCGGGGGTACGGGGGCGCCGTCAGGCCGGGACCGTCTCGCCCGGCAGGGAGAGGTCGAGGTCGACGGTGAGTTCGTCGCCCGTGTGGACCGCGCTGGAGGCGAGCGGCGCGTGGCCGGGGGCCCGGGCGGCCAGCACGTACGGGCCGCCCGCCGGGACGGTGAGCGCGTAGCCGCCGTCCTCGCCGGAGAGGGTCGCGCCCGCCTGGCGGCCGTCGCGGTCGATGAGGGTGACCCTGGCCCGCGCGACCGGTGCGCCGCCCGCGTCCAGGACCCGCCCGCGAAAGCCCCGCAGAACGCGGGCCGTGTCGCTGCCCGCCTCCGTGGTCCGCGGCTGCGGCAGGTGCTCCGGCGGGCGGCGGGCCGGTAGGAACAGCGCGAGGACGACCCCGGCGCCGACCGCGGCGGTCGCGATCAGGAAGGAGAGCCGGAAGCCCTCCATGGTGGGGATCTCCACCCCTCCCACGGTCTGTGAGGTGTTCGCCAGCACCATGCCGATCACGGCGCTCGACGTGGACGTGCCGATGGAGCGCATGAGCGTGTTGAGCCCGTTGGCGGCGCCCGTCTCCGAGGCCGGTACGGCGCCGACGATCAGCGCGGGCAGGGAGGAGTACGCGAGGCCGATGCCGGCGCCCAGCACCACCGAGGTGACGACGGTCTGCCAGGCGGCGTCCATCAGCCCGAGGCCGCCGCCGTAGCCGAGCGCGATGACGAGCATGCCGATGATCAGCGTCGTCCTCGGGCCGTACCGCGCGGACAGCCGGGCGTAGACCGGGGCGGTGAACATCATCGTCAGCCCGAGCGGCGCCACGCACAGACCGGCGACCACCATGGACTGGCCGAGCCCGTGGCCGGTGGCGGCGGGCAACTGGAGGAGCTGCGGCAGGACGAGGGAGACGACGAAGAAGGAGACCCCGAGCATGATCGACGCGAGGTTGGTGAGCAGGACCTCGCGGCGGGCCGTGGTGCGCAGGTCGACCAGGGGGGCGCTCACGCGCAGTTCCATGACCCCCCACAGCAGCAGTACGACGACGGCCGCCCCGAACAGGCCGAGCGTGGTGCCGGACGTCCAGCCCCAGTCGGCGCCCTTGGTGACCGGCAGGAGCAGCAGGACGAGGCCGGTGGACAGGCCGAGGGCGCCGGGCACGTCGAAGGTGCCCTCGGCGCGGACCGGTGACTCGGGCACCAGCAGGAGCGTGAGGGCGATGGCGGCGACGCCCAGGGTGGCGGCGCCGTAGAACAGGACGTGCCAGTCCGCGTCCTGGGCGACCAGGGCGGCCGACGGAAGCGCGAGCCCGCCGCCGACCCCGATCGAGGAACTCATCAGCGCCATCGCCGAGCCGAGCCGCTCCGGGGGCAGCGTGTCGCGCATCAGGCCGATGCCGAGCGGTATCGCGCCCATCGCGACGCCCTGCAGCGTACGGCCCACGATCATCGGTATCAGGTCGCTGGTGAGGGCGCTGAGCAGCGCGCCCGCCACCATCACGGAGAGGCTCGCGACCAGCAGCCGCCGCTTGCCGTACAGGTCGCCGAGCCGCCCCATGATCGGCGTGGCCACGGCGCCCGAGAGCAGTGTCGAGGTCAGGACCCAGGTGGCGTCGCCCACCGAGGTGTCCAGCAGCAGGGGCAGGTCCTTGATGACGGGGACGAGCAGCGTCTGCATCACCGCGACAACGATCCCCGCGAAGGCGAGCACCGGGACCGTGGCCCCGCCCGCTCCGCCCGCGGGCCGGTCGGTCGTCGTGAGCGTCATGAAATGAGGCCTCCAGGCCGAAGGGGCGCGAACATCGGAAGCCGGCCGGGACGACTGCGAGGATCCCGGCCGGTACGTGCAGTCGAACCTCGTGCGCTCGGGCAACTATTCCGTTGTTTTGGCGGCCTAACGAAATCTTGACCTTCTCTTGGCGGGGGCGTCGCTTCCGGAACACGGACGTCCGGCACCGCGGACACGACCGGGCAAGGTGCGTCGGCGAAGTGCCGCAAGCGCGGGAACCGGCGGCCCGGCCGCCCGCCGGAACACACCCTCGACGGCCCGTGGCGGCGCCGGGAACACCGTCGCGCACGACCACCGAGGTGTTTCCCCCCACCACCCGCCCGGACGCCCGGACAGCGAGTCCGGACAGACCCGTAAAGGGTTGATGACCTGGGCTTTTGTTGCTCACGGCCGTAAAATCGAAAGGACCGAAAGGGGGGCCGGATGGACCGGCACATACGCACCGTCGACGACGTGTTCGCGCTCCTCGACGACCTGTTCGCCCCGGCCGCCGACCGCTGGACGGAACGGGGCGGCGCCGACTGGTGGGACGCCTTCTACACCGACCGCTCACGCCGGGTTCCGTTCTTCGTCGCGAAACCCGACGAGAGCCTCGCGGACTGGCTCGACCGCGGCCTCCTCACCCCGGGCCGCGCCCTGGACCTGGGTTGCGGCCCCGGCCGCAACGCCCTGCACCTGGCGGAGCGCGGCTTCGACGTGGACGCCGTGGACCTGTCGCCGACGGCCGTCGAGTGGGCGCGCGAGCGCGCACGGGAGGCCGGGGCGGACGGGCCGGGCAGCCGACTGCGCTTCCACTGCGGCGACGCGTTCGCACGCGCCGCCACGGAACTGACCGGTCCGTACGACCTTGTGTACGACTCCGGCTGCTTCCACCACCTGCCGCCGCACCGCCGCGTCGGCTACCTCGGCCTGCTGGACCGGGTGCTGGCCCCCGGCGGGAAGTTCGCGCTGACCTGTTTCGCGGCGGGCGGCATGGGCTCCGAACTGCCCGACGAGGACCTCTACCGCGCGGGCGGCCTGCAGGGTGGCCTGGCCTACACCCCGGACGCACTGCGCCGCATCTTCTCCGAGCCGCCGGGCGCGGACCTGACGGAACTCGTACTGCGCCGCATGCGCGACGAGCCGGAGGACTCCCCGTACTTCGGGGTGGACTTCCTGTGGACCGCGCTGTTCCACCGGGCGTGGTAGACCGGCCGGAGCACGACCGCCGACCCGACCCCGACCTCCGACAGGAGTGCCATGCCCCTCGACGCCGCACAGGCCCTCGGCGCCGCGCCCCGCGTGGCGGAGATCTCCTGGAACGACCGTGACGTACGGCTCTACCACCTCGGCGTCGGCGCGGGCGTCCCCCCGGCCGACCCGGCCGAGCTGCGCTACACCCTCGAATCCCGCCTCCACGTCCTGCCGAGCTTCGCGACCGTCGCCGGCGGCGGACCGCCCGGGGTGATCGGGGCGCTGTCGACGCCCGGCGTCGACGTGGACCTGGCGGCCGTCCTGCACGCCGGGCAGCGTCTGCGCCTGCACCGGCCGGTCCCCGCCCGGGGCACCGCCACCGCGTCCTCACGCGTCGTCGCCGTTCACGACAAGGGCAGGGCGGCCGTACTCGTCCTGCGCACCGAAGTGACCGATGGCCAGGGCCCGCTGTGGACGTGCGAGGCGGACGTCCACGTACGCGGGGCGGGCGGCTGGGGCGGCGCGCGCGGCCCGTCCGTACGGCCCGAAGCGCCCTCCGGCGAGCCCGACGCGACCGTGCTGCGGCCCGTCCGCCCCGACCAGGCCCTGCTCTACCGGCTGACCGGCGACGACAACCCTCTGCACGCCGACCCGGAGTTCGCGCGCGCCGCGGGCTTCGACCGTCCCGTCCTGCACGGGCTGTGCACGTACGGCATGACCCTCAAGGCGGTCGTGGACACGCTGCTCGGGGGGGAGACGAACCGGGTGCGCGCGTACGACGCCCGCTTCACCGGGGTGGTGTACCCGGGGGAGACGCTGCGTGTCCGCATGTGGAACGACAGGCACGAGGCGGTGATCCGGGCGGAGGTCGGTGCGCCCGGGCGGGACGACGCCCCGGTCCTCGCGGCGGGCCGCATCGCGTACGAGTGACGGAAACGAAGCCGGGGGAGCGGTCGGGGTACGAAGAGGCCCCGCCCGTCGGGTGACGGGCGGGGCCGTGGGACGTCGGTGCCGGCCGGTGCGGTACGCCGTCGGCGGGAAACGCCGGGGGTGTGCCGTGAGCGGCCGGCTCGTACTGCCGGGGCGACCGGGCTGCCCGGTCACCGGTTGGCTGGTCAGGCCGCAGCCGGCTCGGACTCGTCGGCGGGCTTGCGGTGACGACCGCTCGGCGCCGTCTCGTTGTCCTGCGTGGAGAGCGCGCCCCGGTGCCGGCCGTGGCCGACGGCGGTCTCGTGGGAGTCGGCAGGGAGCGACTGGTTCATTGCGTTGCTCATCGGAAGGAACTCACCCCGTCAAACATGATCTTCCTTACAGGCGGGCGAGTGTAACCGGCACACCACGGGGCGGATCCAGACGGCGGCGCCGACCGGAACTAGTTCGTTACAAGCCGTCCAAGTGGCGCTTCCCGCAAGGGCATCGGGCGCGCCGCGGCGTGTGCCGGTGAGCCCTCGGCGCCGGTCCCGCCGAGCCCCGGACCCGCCGCCGTGCCGGTCGTCATCCCCGTCGGGCCGCCCGGTTCGCCCGGCCCGTCCGGTGCGCGAACGGGCCCGTCCGCCACGGCGCCGGAAGCCGCGAAAGCGGCGGCAGGGGAGGCGGGGGAGGCCGGGACGGCGGCAGCGGCATCGGTGGGGGGCGCGGAGGCGGTGGCGGGCGGTGGGGCGGCCGTCCTCGGCGGGACGCCGGCGCGCAGACCGGCGGTCGTCAGCGGCACGGCCCCGGAGCGCCGTCCGCCGGGAACTCCCGGGGTCCCCGCGCCACCCGCCTCGTCCCACGGCGCCACGAGCCGGGCCACCCCGCACGGCACGCCCTCGGTGGAGCAGGGCAGGTGGAGTTCGCCGTCCCTGGTCCACCTGCCGGTCCCGGCCAACCAGCCTTCCGGCGCGGGAAGGTGATGGAGCTGCCGCCCGGCGGGCCGCCACACGCCGACCCATGTGCCGAGCGGTCCCTCGACGAGCAGCGCCACCGCGCACGCCTCCGGCGTCAGCACCTGACCCGGCTGCACCGCGAACGGCGTGAGCGTGCAGTTCGGCACCCGCAGGCTCTCCGGGAACCGCACCGGAAGCGCGCTGCCCAGCACGCCCCAGCCCAGCCGGGGCTCGCCCGGCGACGGCGCGTCCGAGCCGATCAGCAGCAGCCCGCTCGACGGGTCGGCGAGCAGCAGCCGGTCGTCGCTGTCCTCGGCGATCTGCAGCAGCGGCGAGACCTCCCCGCCGCGCTCCAGATCGACCACGACCGCCTTGGTCCGGCCGCCGGTCTCCCGGTCGAGGGCCAGCAGCCGCCCCGAGTCGTCCAGCCACCTGCCGCCCGAGCAGCGGCCGGGCACCTCGGCGACCCGCTCGGGCCCGAAGGCCCCGCCCGCCACCCGCCACACGGTGCTGGAACCCCGGTCCGCGGCCAGGGCGTACGCCCGGTCGCCGCCCGGCGCGGGCGGCAGCAGCCGCAGCCGGGTGTCCCCGGCCGTGCGCTCCACGGTGCCGAGCGGCAGCTCGCCGGTGCCGGGGCCGGTCGGGTACAGCAGGGAGAACGCGTGCCGCGTGTCCGCCGGCCGGTGGACGAGGACCCGTCCGTCGCCCATCGGCTGCACCTCCGTACCGGGCGGCTCGGGCCGGTCGCCGGGCAGCGGCACCGCGTACGGCTCCGGCCCGTCCAGCGTCCAGCGCTCCGGGAACCACCCGTCGCCCACCCGCGCGAGCCGTGCCGCGTAGGCCCCGTCCGCGCTGAGGGAACAGCCCGCCGTCGGCGGCGTCCCCTCGTCGTCGGGTTCCGAGTGTTGCGCCGTTGGCTCGATCGCACAGGCCGTCATCGTTCGGTCACCTCCGGCCACGAAACTAGTTTTCGTACGCACGGACGTGGGACGGTCGCCGCGCGCTTCGCCCTTACGAGTGGTGCAGAAGCGATCCTTCGGAGAAATCGGGCGACGGTGTGCCGACGGGCCGCCCGAGGACCTGAACCCGCCGCGACACCCCGCGCCGCACCGCCCCCGCACCGCCCCGCGCACCGCCCCCGCACCGCTCTTCCGCGGCCGTGCGCCGCTCCGCGGACCCTCCCGAGGACGGCAGTGCGACCCCGGCGGAGCAGGCAGGTAGCCTTTCCCCGTGCCCCGTCTGTCTGAAGTCATCACCGCGCTGGAGAACCTGTGGCCCGCCGAGCGGGCCGAGTCCTGGGACGCGGTCGGCACGGTCGTGGGCGAGCCGGACCAGGGCGTGTCCCGGGTGCTGTTCGCCGTCGACCCCGTGCGGGAGACGGTCGAGGAGGCCGTGCGGCTGGGCGCCGACCTGCTCGTCACCCACCATCCGCTCTACCTGCGCGGGACGACGACGGTCGCGGCCTCCACCTTCAAGGGCCGCGTCGTGCACACCCTCATCAAGAACGACATCGCGCTGCACGTCGCCCACACCAACGCCGACACCGCCGACCCGGGCGTCTCCGACGCCCTCGCGGGCGCCCTCGGCCTCAGGGTCGTACGCCCCCTCGTGCCGGACGCCTCGGACCCCCGGGGGCGGCGCGGGCTCGGCCGGGTCTGCGAGCTGGACCACCCGCTCACGGTCCGCGAGTTCGCCGCCCGCGCCGCCGGCCGGCTGCCCGCCACCGTGCAGGGCATCCGCGTCGCCGGCGACCCGGAGGCCACGGTCCGTACGGTCGCCGTCAGCGGCGGCTCCGGCGACAGCCTCTTCGACCACGTGCGGGCGGCGGGAGTCGACGCCTTCCTCACCGCCGACCTGCGCCACCACCCGGCCGCGGAATTCACGGCGGCTGTCGCGCCCCGTCCTCTCGCGCTGCTCGACGCGGCGCACTGGGCCACCGAGTGGCCCTGGTGCGAGCTGGCGGCAGCCCAGCTCGACGAGATCTCCGACCGGGAGGGATGGGACCTCCGGGTCCACGTCTCGAAGACGGTCACCGACCCCTGGACCGCCCACGCGGCGTCCACCACGACCTCCACGACCTCCGCGTCCGACACCATGGGAGCCCCCAACTGAACGCCGCGCCCGCCGACCAGATCCGACTCCTCGACGTTCAGGACCTCGACGTCCGCCTCCAGCAGCTCGCCCACCGGCGCAGGTCCCTGCCCGAGCACGCCGAGCTGGAGTCGCTGACCAAGGACCTCACGCAGCTCCGCGACCTGCTGGTGGCCGCGCAGACCGAGGAGAGCGACTGCGCCCGCGAACAGACCAAGGCCGAGCAGGACGTGGACCAGGTGCGCCAGCGCGCCGCCCGCGACCAGAAGCGCCTCGACTCCGGCGCCGTCAGCTCCCCGAAGGACCTGGAGAACCTCCAGCGCGAGATCGTGTCCCTCGCCAAGCGGCAGGGCGACCTGGAGGACGTCGTCCTGGAGGTCATGGAGCGCCGCGAGTCCGCGCAGGAGCGGGTCTCCGAGCTGACCGAGCGGGTTGCCTCCGTCCAGTCGAAGATCGACGCCACGACCGCGCGCCGCGACGCCGCGTTCGAGGAGATCGACGGCGAGACCGCCACCGTCACCAAGGAGCGCGGGGTCGTCGCCGGCTCCGTCCCCGCCGACCTTCTCAAGCTGTACGAGAAGCTCCGCGAGCAGCAGGGCGGCATCGGCGCGGCCAAGCTGCACGCCCGCACCTGCCAGGGCTGCCGTCAGGAGCTGGCCATCACCGAGCTGAGCGAGATCCGCTCGGCCGCGCCCGACACGGTGGTGCGCTGCGAGAACTGCCGCCGCATCCTGGTACGCACGGCCGAGTCGGGCCTGTAGGCACGGGGCCGGCCGGGGCGCAGGGGGCGTAGGCGGTGCGGAAGCGGGAGTTCGTCGTCGAGGCCGACGGCGGGTCGCGGGGCAACCCGGGGCCCGCCGGCTACGGCTGCGTGGTCGTCGACGCGGAGACGGGCCGGACGCTGGTCGAGGCGGCGGAGTACCTGGGCGTCGCCACGAACAACGTCGCCGAGTACCGGGGCCTGCTGGCCGGCCTGCGCGCCGCCCACGCCCTCGACCCGTCGGCCACGGTCCGCGTCCGGATGGACTCCAAGCTGGTCGTGGAGCAGATGTCCGGCCGCTGGAAGATCAGGCACCCCGACATGAAGCCCCTCGCCGCCCAGGCCGTACGGGTCTTCCCGCCCGGCCGGGTGACGTACGAGTGGATCCCGCGCGAGCGGAACAAGCACGCGGACCGGCTCGCCAACGAGGCGATGGACGGCGGCGCCGAGCACGACACGTACGTGGTGCACCGCACGGCGGAGGACCTCGCGACAGACGCCGCCCCGGCCGCCACCGAGGCCGCCCCGGCACCGTCACCCCCCGAGCCCGAGCCCGAGCCCGAGCCCGAGCCCGAGCCCGGGGCCGCCTCCGCCCCGGCCGGCCCCGCCTCCGCGGACGCCGCCGAGGGCGGCACGCACACCGCGGGGGCTGTCGCCGAGACGGACACGGGCCGGGCCGGGGCCGGGGCGGTCGCGGAGACGGACACCGGAGCAGCGGCCGGGGCCGGGGCCGAGGCGGGCGCGGAGACGGGCACGGGGGCCGCACGTACCGTCGCGGAGACCGGCTTGCGGGGCTTGCGGGCGGCCGGGACCCTGGGCGGGGCCGACGTGCGGGCCGCCAGGGCCGTCGCCGCGCCCGGCTGGGGGCCTCCCGACATGGGCCCGCCCGCCACCTTCGTCCTCCTCCGGCACGGCGAGACGCCCCTCACCCCGCAGAAGCGCTTCTCCGGCAGCGGCGGACGGAGCGGCATGGACCCGGCCCTGTCCGAGGCGGGCCGGGAACAGGCGACGCGGACCGCCGCGGCGCTGGCCCGGCGCGGCACGATCCAGGTGGTCGTGTCCTCGCCCCTCGCCCGCACCCGCGAGACGGCCCGGATCGTGGCCGACCGCCTCGGCCTGGAGGTCGCCGTCGAGGACGGCCTGCGCGAGACCGACTTCGGCGACTGGGAGGGACTCACCTTCGCCGAGGTCCGCGAACGCCACCCGGACGACCTGACCGCCTGGCTGGCCGATGCCGACGCCGAGCCGACCGGCGGCGGCGAGAGCTTCACGGCGACCGCGACCCGGGTCGCGGCGGCACGGGACCGGCTGGTGGCCGCGTACGCGGGCCGCACGGTCCTGCTGGTCTCGCACGTCACGCCGATCAAGACGCTCGTGCGCCTCGCCCTGGGAGCCCCGCCCGCATCGCTGTTCCGGATGGAACTGTCGGCGGCGTCGCTGTCGGCGGTGGCGTACTACGCGGACGGCAACGCCAGCGTCCGCCTCTTCAACGACACGTCCCACCTGCGCTGAGCCGACGGCCTCAGGGCTTCCCGAGGCGGGCCGCCGCGCGGGCGAGGGTCGTGACGCGCGCCCAGTCCCGCCCGGCCACGGCGTCCGCCGGAAGCATCCAGCCGCCGCCCACGCAGGCGACGTTGGGCAGCGCCAGGTACGCGGGCGCGGTGTCGGGCCCGATACCGCCGGTCGGGCAGAACCGGGCCTGCGGCAGCGGCCCCGCGAGCGCCTTCAGACAGCCGGTGCCGCCCGCGGCCTCGGCCGGGAAGAACTTCATGTCCCGCACTCCGCGCTCCAGCAGCGCCACCACCTCGGACGCGGTCGACACCCCCGGCAGGAACGGCACCCCGGACGCCCGCATCGCCTCGAGCAGTACGTCCGTCCAGCCGGGGCTCACGAGGAAACGCGCCCCGGCCGCCCGCGCGTCGGCCACCTGACCGGGAGTGAGGACGGTGCCCGCGCCGACCACCGCCTCCGGCACCGCGTCCGCGACCGCCCGGATCGCGTCGAGCGCGGCGGGCGTCCGCAACGTCACCTCGATCGCGGGCAGCCCGCCCGCCACGAGCGCCCGGGCGAGCGGTACGGCGTCGGCGGCGTCCTCGATGACGACGACGGGCACGACGGGGGCGAGGTCCAGCACGGACCCGCGCGGGGCGGCGGACCGGGCGTCGGGAGGGGAAGCCATGCGCTCATCCTGCCCAGCGCAGGCACCCTCCGCAAAGCCCGTTGCGCCATGCGCAACAGGTCAGTGGACCTCGTCCACGAGCACGTCCAGCGCCCACGCCTGCCCGGCCTTCCCGGGAGCCCGCGCCTCCACCACGTACCCGAGGTCCCGCAGGGCCTCCACCAGCTCGGCCGGGCCCTCCGGCGCGGCACCGGCCGTGAGCAGACTCCGTACGATCCGGCCCTTGGTGGCCTTGTTGAAGTGGCTGACGACCTTCCGGGTCGGGGCGTGCAGCACCCGTACGGTGGCCGTCCGCCCGGCGGTCTCGCCCTTCGGCTTCCAGGCGGCAGCGTACGCGGCCGACCGCAGGTCCAGCACCAGCCCGCCCCCGGCCACCCCGGGCAGGGCCTCGGCCATCGGCGCGCGCCAGTGCCCGGCCAGCGCGCCGAGGCCGGGCAGCCTCACACCCATCGAGCAGCGGTAGGATGGGATCCGGTCCGTCACCCGCACCGCGCCCCACAGCCCCGAGAACACCAGCAGTGCCCGCCCGGCCCGACGCCTGGCGGCGGTGTCCAGCGAGGCCAGGTCCAGGGCGTCGTACAGGACACCCGTGTAGATCTCCCCGGCGGGGCGCGCCCCGGCCGTGCGCAGCCCGGCGTTCTTGGCGACCTCGCCGCGCAGCCCCTCGCTCAGCCCCAGCACCTCGCGGGCCTTGTCCTCGTCGGCCGCGCACAGTTCGACCAGTTCGTCGAGCACGGCGGCGCGGGCCGCGGCGAGTTCCGGCAGCGACAGCGACTCCGGCTTCAGCGGGGCGCCCCGACCCGAGGACGCCTTCCCCTCCGACGGAGGCAGCAGGACCAGCACGGCAAAGTCTCCTTCTGTTGCGCTCGGGACAGCGTACGGCGGCGGGCCGGGCGCCCCGGGCCCGGTAGCATGGTCGGCACGGCAGACGAGCCGGGCGGGCGGCCGCGTGGAATCCCCCAGGGGACTCCCCGAGGAACGTCCGGGCTCCACAGGGCAGGGTGGTGGCCAACAGCCACCCGGGGTGACCCGCGGGACAGTGCCACAGAAAACAGACCGCCGGGGACCTCGGTCCTCGGTAAGGGTGAAACGGTGGTGTAAGAGACCACCAGTGCCCAGGGTGACCTGGGCAGCTAGGTAAACCCCACCCGGAGCAAGGTCAAGAAGGAAACACCCCGGTGTTTCTGCGCGGACGACCGAGGGCTGCCCGCCCGAGTCCGCGGGTAGACCGCACGAGGCTGGCGGCAACGCCGGTCCTAGATGGATGGCCGTCACCGAGGGCCCCGCGAGGAACCCTCGGGACAGAACCCGGCGTACAGCCCGACTCGTCTGCCGCTCAAGTCGCTGACCTGCCGCAACACCCCTCGGAACCGGGGGCGGTGCGTGCTCCGGGGAGAACCCGGGGGGGGGAGGGCGGGCAGCTCCTGAGATCCTGGGGCCACCGGCTGACCCAACGAGCCGCGCCGGGCGGGTCCGTTGACGGAGACTGGCGCCCATGGACTGGATCTCTCCCGTTTCCGGACTCGTCGGCGCCCTGGTGGGCGCGGCGGCCTCGTACGGCGGCACGCGTCAGGCGCAGAACAAGGCGCTGGCCGACGCCCGCCACGCCCGGCTGGAGGCCAAGCAGGACACCGCCGTGGCGATGCTGGCGGACACCTTCGGCAAGCTCCAGCGGCACGTCCGTGACGTGCCGGGCGCCCGGCGGCGCGGGCTGGACGCCGAGGAGTCCGCCGCGTTCACCGCCGCCCGGCAGGCGTGGGACCAGACGCTGGAAGACCTCACGGCCCCGGCGCGCATCGCTGTCGGCGTCATCCGCGACGAGACCCTGCGCGGCCGCCTGTACCAGGCCCTGGACCTGTTGGACGGCTGGCAGTCCGGCTTGGAGTACGCCTACCGGGGCGGCGCCCGCTCCCGGGCCTGGGTGCTGCGCGGCATCCTCTCCCACGCCGTGGAATGCGTCGGAGCCTGGCAGCGGGAGGAACCGCTGCCGGAGCCGAACCACGCCTACAGCGACGCCGTGGAGTCCCTGGAGCTGAAGCGGGAGCAGGCGGAGGCCACCGCCCGGGCGGAGGCCGAGTACCGCCGGGAGCAGCGCGCCCAGCGGGCCGGCGGGCCACCGAGCCCCCCACCGGCCGCGTGAGGAGGGCACCGAAAGGCCAGGGGTGGGGGGGGGACGATCCACTGGGGTTGGGCAGGGATTCTCGGCCACGGAGCGGTAGGCGCGAGAGCGGCGCGGCGCCGCTTCCCAGGTCAGCGGCTCAGAGACCTACCGGGAGACGTTGCCCGGCGTACGGCCCGGCTCGTCTGCCGCCTCGGCTGTCCCCGCGTGGGGCGGGCCGGGCGCAGTGCGGCCGGGTCCGCTCGCGCGGAGCGGTCAGCCCACCGCCAGGCACGGGTTTCCCGGCGGGTTCACATCCGGCAGCAGTGCCTCAAGGTGCTTCTCGTACAGGGCCACCCAGCTCGTCGTGTCGTCGGCCGGGCGGGCCACGACCTTCTCCAGGGCCTCGCAGACCCTGGGGGCCAGGGTGGCGTTTCCTTTCTCCAGGGCGATTCCGTACTCCTGGACCGGGCTGAACGGGGACAGCACCTTGGTGGAATCCGCGTGCCTGGCGTGGAGGCCCTGGAGGATGACCTCGTCGGTGATGACGCCGTAGATGGGCATGTCCTCGTCGAGCAGGGCTTTCACGCACAGGTCGTAGCTCTTGCGGGTCCGCGTGTGCTCGGCGAGGTGGTTCTCCTTCAGCCACGTCGCGTACGTCTGTGAGCCGCTCGCCGTGCACACCTGGGTGGTGGCCGGGTCGGCCTCCTGGAGTTCTCCGAGGTCGTCGAACGTGCGGTGCGCCTTGCTGCGGACCAGGACCGCGCCCAGGGTGCTGAAGTAGTGCCCGGCGAAGGTCACGTCCCGCTTGTTCACGTCGTTGATGCTGTACGTGGCCAGTTCGAGTTCCGCGTGCCCGTTGACGTCCTGGCGGAGCTTGGCCGCCCGGTTCTCCGACGTGACCGGGACGAAGACGAAGTCCTCGCCCTCCTGGCGGAAGCCGAGTTCCTTCGCGATCTCCCTCGCCAGGTCCGGCTCGAAGCCCTCGTATCTGCCCTTCTTGAACTCGCTCAGCCCCGGCTGGTCCTCCTTCACGCCGATCTGGAGGACGCCGTCGCTCCCGGCGAGCTGCTCGCGGATCTCCTGGCCGGACATCCTCGGCCGTGTCGGCGGGTTCGGCGCCGGCCCGCCCTTGCCGTCGTCCCCCTGCGTCCATGCCAGCGCCCCGGCGGTGACCGCGAGCGCCGCGCACAGGGCGATGACCGGGGCCTTCCACGCGAGCCCGGTGAACGCTCCCGTCCGTGTCCCGGAGTCCGGGGCGCCCTCGGCCACCGCCCGGAGCAGCCGTTCCGCCTCGTCCGCGTCCGGGCGGCGGCCCGGGTCCTTCTCCAGCAGCCGCTTGATCAGCCCGGCCAGCGGCCCCGCGAACCGCAGCGGCGGCACGGGCGCCTCCCGCACGGCGACGAGGGTCTCGAACTGCGTGCCGTCGAAGGGCCGCCTGCCCTCGATCATCTCGTACAGCGTGATCCCCAGCGACCACAGGTCGGACGCGGGGGACGCGGGCGCCGCCTCGCCCACCACCGGGCCGAAGAGTTCCGGGGCGACGTACGCGAGGGAGCCGATCACCTCGTGGGACCGGGTGACCCGGGTGGTGTCGCCGACGACGGCGACGCCGAAGTCCATGAGGAGGGCGCGCCCGTCGGGGCGGTACAGGATGTTGGAGGGTTTGACGTCGCGGTGCAGTACGCCGACCTCGTGCGCGGCGCGCAGACCACGCAGCACCTGAAGGGCGATCCGGGCGGCGTGCGGCACGGACAACTGGCGTTCCTCACGCAGCAGGTCGGCGACCGTGCGCGAGTCGAACAGCTCCATCACGATCCAGATGCGGTCGCCGTCCTCGATGACGTCGTGGACCGCGACCACGTTCTCGTGCCGCACCTTGGCCAGGGCGCGCGCCTCGCGGCGCGCCCGGTGCATCAGGCGGTACTGCTCGTCGGAGCCGTCGGTGGGGCGCAGCAGGAGCCCCTTGACCGCGACCCGCCGGTCCAGGGACGAGTCGTGGGCCTCCCAGACCACGCCCATGCCCCCGCGCCCGAGCTCCCGTTCCAGCCGGTACCGGCCCGCGATCACAGCGCCCGTCCCCTCGCTGCTCATCCAACCCCCAGAAGTCACGGTAGGGAGAGCCACATTAGAGCCTCGCCGGACAGCCGGCCGGGCCGCGGCCGAGAGCCCATCCGGTTCCGGGCACGGGGCAGGGCTCTCCCGTGCGCGCCCCGACGGGGCGGGCAGGACCGTCAGGGCGGAGCAAGCGTCCAGGACCGGGTCCCGTCCGGGTCTTCTCGCCGTGCGGCCGGGCCGGGAAAAGCGCGTGCGCGCGTTCGATCTTCTGGGCTACGTTCCTCCTGTTCACAAGGGGGACCACGTGCCGAAGCTCAATCAGATCATCGCTGTCGAAAAGGGCGTCAAGAGCAAGTCCGTCCAGGACGTCGCCGCCGCGCACACCAGGGTGCAGAAGCAGGCGCTACTGGGCGGGATCTCGCGGACGTACCAGCCGAAGGACGAGGAGGGCGAGCAGTTGCCGCCCGAGTCGACGCGGGTGCAGGTGAAGGCCGAGGACGTGCTGCGGGAGATGGCCGCGTCGCTGACCCGGCTGTTCGACGTGACCGCCACCAAGGACTGGGCGAACTGCGCGGCGCGCGCCGACGTCGTCGTGGAGGGGCGGACCGTCGTCGCCGAGGTGCCCGTGAGCTACCTGCTGTTCCTGGAGAAGCAGCTCGCCGAACTGCACGCCTTCGTCAAGAAGCTGCCGGTGCTCGACGCCGCGGAGTCGTGGTCCCTCGACGCGTCCACCGACTGGTGGAAGACCGACCCGGTCCGCACCATCCGTACGAAGAAGGTGCCGCGCAACCACGTCAAGGCCGAGGCCACCGAGAAGCACCCGGCGCAGGTCGAGGTGTACTACGAGGACGTGCCCATCGGGTACTGGACCACGGTCAAGTTCTCCGGCGCGC
>DASTDN010000113.1:0-6230 GCA_035710365.1 Streptomyces sp.
CGCGAGTTCCACGCCGCCTTCACCGAGAAGCGGCCCCCGAAGTGGAAGGGACGGTGAGCATGCCGACCGCAGGGGCGTACGGGTCCGGCCGCCCCCACCGCATCGCCGTCGTCGGCGGCGGCCCCGGCGGGCTCTACGCCGCCGCCCTCCTCAAACGCCTCGACCCCGCCCGCACCGTCACCGTCTGGGAGCGCAACGCCCCCGACGACACGTTCGGTTTCGGCGTGGTCCTCTCCGACGAGACCCTCGGCGGCATCGAACACGCCGACCCGGAGGTGTACGCCGCCCTCCAGCGGCACTTCGTCCGCTGGGACGACATCGACATCGTGCACCGCGGCACCCGCCACACCTCCGGCGGGCACGGCTTCGCCGCCCTCGGCCGGCAGCGCCTGCTGCGGATCCTGCACGACCGGTGCCGCGGCCTCGGCGTCGACCTGCGCTTCCGCGCCCCCGCCCCGCCCCCGGACCGGCTCGCCGAGGAGTACGACCTGGTCGTCGCGGCCGACGGCGCGGGCAGCGCCACCCGCGACACGTACGCCGACGTGTTCCGGCCGCGCCTCACCCACCACCGCTGCCGCTACATCTGGCTCGCCGCCGACTTCGCCTTCGACGCGTTCCGCTTCGAGATCGCCGAGACCGCGCACGGCGTGATGCAACTGCACGGCTACCCGTACGCGGCGGACGCCTCCACCGTCATCGTCGAGATGCGCGAGGAGGTGTGGCGCGCGGCCGGCTTCGACGCGCTCGACGAAGCGGAGTCCGCCGAGGCCTGCGCCAAGATCTTCGCCGACGCGCTCGGCGGACGCCCCCTGCGGTCCAACAGGTCGGCGTGGACCACGTTCCGCACGGTCGTCACCGAGCAATGGTCACACCGCAACGTCGTCCTGCTCGGCGACGCCGCCCACACCGCGCACTTCTCCATCGGCTCCGGCACCAAGCTCGCCGTCGAGGACGCCCTCGCCCTCGCCGACTGCCTGACCGGACAGCCCACCCGGGAGCGGGCCCTGGCCGCCTACGAGGAGCAGCGCCGGCCCGTCGTCGCCTCCACGCAGCGCGCGGCCCGCGCCAGCCTGGAATGGTTCGAGAACCTCGCCCTGTACCTCGGCCAGCCGCCCCGCCGGTTCGCGTTCAACCTGCTCACCCGCAGCCGCCGCGTCACCCACGACAACCTCCGGCTGCGCGACGCCCGCTTCACCGAGTCCGTGGAGCGCGAGTTCGGCTGCCCGCCCGGCACCCCGCCGATGTTCACGCCGTTCCGGCTGCGCGGACTGACCCTGCGCAACCGCGTCGTGGTGTCACCGATGGACATGTACTCGGCCGAGGACGGCGTGCCCGGCGACTTCCACCTCGTCCACCTGGGCGGGCGGGCCCTCGGCGGGGCCGGCCTGGTGATGACGGAGATGGTGTGCGTCAGCGCCGAGGGCCGCATCACCCCCGGCTGCGCCGGGCTGTACACCGGCGAGCAGGCCGAGGCGTGGCGGCGCGTCACCGGCTTCGTGCACGAGCGGGCACCCGGCACCGCGATCGGAGTGCAGCTCGGCCACAGCGGCCGCAAGGGCTCGACCAGACGCATGTGGGAGGGCATGGACGAGCCCCTGGCCGACGGCAACTGGCCGCTCCTCGCGGCCTCCCCGCTGCCGTACACCCCGCGCAGCCAGATGCCCGGCGCGCTCGACCGCGCCGGACTCGCCGACGTGCGGGAGCAGTTCACGAGCGCGGCGCTGCGCGCGGCCCGCGCCGGATTCGACCTGCTCGAACTGCACTGCGCGCACGGCTACCTGCTGTCCGGCTTCCTCTCCCCGCTCACCAACCGCCGCACCGACGCCTACGGCGGCTCCCCGGCCCGTCGGCTCCGCTTCCCGCTGGAGGTCTTCGACGCCGTACGCGCCGTGTGGCCCGGGGACCGCCCCATGACCGTACGGATCTCCGCCACCGACTGGGCCGACGGCGGCACCACCGCCGAGGACGCCGTCGCGATCGCCCGCGCGTTCGCCGCGCACGGCGCCGACGCGATCGACGTGTCCACCGGGCAGGTCGTCGCCGACGAGCGGCCCGAGTTCGGCCGGTCGTACCAGACGCCGTTCGCCGACCGCATCCGCAACGAGGCGGGCGTCCCGGTGATCGCGGTCGGCGCGATCTCCTCCTGGGACGACGTCAACTCCCTCGTCCTGGCGGGCCGCACCGACCTGTGCGCGCTCGCCCGCCCGCACCTGTACGACCCGCACTGGACGCTGCACGCGGCGGCCGAACAGGGCTACACCGGCCCCGGCGCACCCTGGCCCGCCCCCTACCGCGCGGGCAGCAGACCGCCGCGCACCGGCCGCGCCGACGTTCCCGGGCCCCGTCCCGGCCCGTCCCGGTGAGGCCGGCGGCAGGCGGTGTTCAGCCGGCGGGGCCGAGACCGGCGTACGCCGCGCCCGCGTCCCGCAGCCGCTCGTGCAGCCCGCGGAAGACGGCCGCCGACCGGGCGCCCGGCCAGTCCGCCGGCAGCAGCCGCGCGGGCAGGCCGGGGTCGGCGTACGGCAGGTGGCGCCAGGAGTCCAGGGCGAGGAGGTAGTCGCGGTAGGCCTCCTCCGCCGGGGTGTCCGCGCGGGCCCGCCACTCCTCCAGCACCCGCGCGTGACGGCCGAGGAACGCCTCGTGTTCCTTGGAGATCGCCGCCAGGTCCCACCAGCGGGCCACGGCCTCCGCGGTCGGGGCGAACCCGAGGTGCTCGCCGCGGAAGAAGTCCACGTACCCCTCCAGGCGCAGCCGCTGAAGGGTGTGCCGGGTCTCCTCGTACAGCCGGGCCGGGGCGATCCACACGCCCGGCGCGGCCGTGCCGAAGCCCAGTCCGGCCAGCCGGGAGCGCAGGACGTGCCGCTTCTGCCGCTCGGACTCGGGAACGGAGAACACCGCGAGCACCCATCCCTCGTCGTCGGGCGCCGTCCCGGCGTAGACGCGGCGGTCGCCGTCCTCCAGCAGCTGGCGGGCGTCCGGCGACAGCCCGTACCCGGCCGCGCCCGCCGGTGTTCTCTCCGGGACGAGCAGTCCGCGCCGCTTGAGCCGCGAGACCGAGGAGCGCACGGAGGGCGCGTCCACGCCGACCGCGGCGAGCAGCCGGATCAGTTCGGCGACGGGCACGGGACCCGGGGCGAAGCGGCCGTACGCGCCGTAGAGCGTGACGATGAGAGACCGTGGTGCATGCTGGTCGGACACGTTGATCATCTTAGGTCTTCGGCATCACTGCTGGTCACCTGCGGCGTCGGCGGCGGACGCGCGCAGCCGGAACCGCTGGAGTTTGCCGGTCGCCGTGCGCGGCAGGGCGTCGCGGAAGACGATCTCGCGCGGGCACTTGTACGGCGCCAGTTCCGCCTTCACGAACTCCCGCAGCGCCTCGGCGTCCCGCGCCGCGCCCTCCCTCAGCACCGCGTACGCCACCACGACCTGACCGCGCGCCTCGTCGGGACGGCCCACGACGGCCGCCTCCAGCACGTCCGGATGGCGCAGCAGCGTGTCCTCCACCTCCGGCCCGGCGATGTTGTAACCGGCGGAGACGATCATGTCGTCGGCGCGGGCGACGTACCGGAAGTACCCGTCGGGTTCGCGGACGTAGGTGTCGCCGGTGATGTTCCAGCCGCCTCGCACGTAGTCCCGCTGGCGCGGGTCGGCGAGGTAGCGGCAGCCGACCGGGCCGCGCACCGCGAGCAGGCCGGGCTCGCCGTCGGGCACCGGGTCGCCGTGCGCGTCCTGCACGCGCGCGTGCCAGCCCGGGACCGGTACGCCCGTCGTGCCGGGCCGGATGTCCTCGTCGGCGGCGGACAGGAAGATGTGCAGCAGTTCGGTGGCGCCGATGCCGTTGATGACGCGCAGCCCGGTCCGCTCGTGCCAGGCGTGCCAGGTCGCCGCGGGCAGGTTCTCGCCCGCCGACACGCAGCGGCGCAGCGAGGAGACGTCGTACGCGTCGAGGGAGCCGAGCATCGCGCGGTACGCGGTCGGCGCGGTGAACAGCACCGACACCCGGTGCTCGGCGATCGCGGGCAGCAGATGCCGGGGCGTGGCCCGTTCCAGCAGCAGGGCGCTCGCCCCGGCCCGCAGCGGGAAGACGACCAGCCCGCCGAGGCCGAAGGTGAAGCCGAGCGGCGGGCTGCCCGTGAACACGTCGTCCGCGCGCGGGCGCAGCACGTGCCGGGAGAAGGTGTCGGCGATCGCCAGCACGTCCCGGTGGAAGTGCATGCAGCCCTTGGGGCGTCCGGTGGTCCCGGAGGTGAAGGCGATCAGCGCCACGTCGTCGGCGGCGGTCTGCACGGCCCGGTACGGTCCCCCGGCCGCCGGTGCCGGGCGGTTGAGGAGGTCGTCGGGGGCGTCGCCGCCGAACGTCGTGATCCGCAGGCCGGGGACCTCCGCCCTGACGAGGTCGTCGACGGCCCGGACGTCGCACAGCGCGTGCCGCACCTCGGCGATGCCGCAGACCGTGGCCAGCTCCTGGGGGCGCTGCTGGGCCAGCACGGTCACGGCGACCGCGCCCGCCTTCAGCACCGCCAGCCAGCAGGCCGCCAGCCACGGTGTGGTCGGGCCGCGCAGCAGGACCCGGTTGCCGGGCACGACGCCGAGGCTGTCGGTGAGCAGGCGGGCGACGCGGTCGACGCGGGCGCGCAGTTCGCCGTAGGTCCAGACGGGCCCGGCGGGGGTGCGGAACGCCGGCCGGTCGTCGGGCTGGCCCGCCAGGAGTTCGGCGGCGCAGTTCAGGCGGTCCGGGTAGTTCAGCTCCGGCAGGTCGAAGGCCGGTTCGGGCCACTGGCCGGGCGGTGGGAGGCGGTCGCGCGCGAAGGTGTCGATGTGGGCGGTGGCCCCGAGGCGTGTGGGGCCGTGTCCCCGGCCGGGTCTCCGGCCGTGTCCCGGTGCGGGTTCGTGGCCTTGGGAGATGTCCCCGTGATTCATGACGATCGCCCCCTTTGTGGTGGTGGGCTCGCACGAGGAGCGTATCGTGTTGGTGACGGCAGTCAACGGTTCGCGATAACCTCGGGGGTCCCGGCGGCGACGAGGCGGCGGGACGGCAGCGACGGGGAGGCCCGGCCATGACCGCGTTCTCGCTCGAACCGGAACACACCGCATGGTGCGCCGACCTGCGCGTCCTGGCCGCGCGACGGCTGCGCCCGCTCGCCGAGAAGGGCGAACCGGGCCACGTCAACCGCCCCCTGGTCGCCGAACTGGGCACCCTCGGCCTGCTCGGCCGCCTCTTCACCTCGGGCGCGCTGGAGCTGTGCCTGATGCGGGAGTCCCTCGCCCACTCCTGCACGGAGGCCGAGACCGCCCTCGCCCTCCAGGGCCTGGGCGCCCACCCCGTGCACGCGCACGGCACCGAGGCGCAGCGGGCCCGCTGGCTGCCCGCGGTGAGCGACGGCACGGCGGTGGCGGCGTTCGCGCTGAGCGAGCCCGGCGCGGGCTCCGACGCGGCGGCGCTCGAACTGCGGGCCGATCCCGCCGGCCCCGCCGATCCCGCCGGCCGAGCGGATCCTGCCGACTCCGCCGGGGCCGCGCCGTCGCCGCCCCTCGCCGCCGAATCCGACGGCCGCGCCCGCTGGCGCCTCACCGGCGACAAGTGCTGGATCTCCAACGCCCCGGAGGCCGACTTCTACACCGTCTTCGCGCGCACCACGCCCGGCGCGGGGGCCCGCGGCATCACCGCCTTCCTGGTGCCGGCCGACCGCCCCGGCCTCACCGGCACCGCCCTCGACATGCTCTCCCCGCACCCCATCGGCGCCCTGCGCTTCGACGGGGTGCCGGTCACCGCCGACGACGTCCTCGGCGAACGCGACCGCGGCTTCCGCGTCGCCATGGGCACCCTCAACCTGTTCCGCCCCAGCGTCGGCGCCTTCGCCGTCGGCATGGCACAGGCCGCCCTCGACGCCACCCTCGCCCACACCGCCCGCCGGGACGCCTTCGGCGGGAAGCTGGGCGACCTCCAGGCCGTCGCCCACCAGGTCGCCGAGATGGCGCTGCGCACCGACGCCGCCCGCCTCATGGTGTACGCGGCGGCCACGGCGTACGACGCGGGCGCCGCCGACGTCCCCAAGCGCGCCGCCATGGCGAAACTGCTCGCCACCGAGACCGCGCAGTACGTCGTCGACACCGCCGTCCAGTTGCACGGGGCCCGCGCCCTGCGCCGCGGCCACCTCCTCGAACACCTCTACCGCGAGGTCCGCGCGCCCCGCGTCTACGAGGGCGCCACCGAGGTGCAGCGCGGCATC
>DASTDN010000114.1:0-2347 GCA_035710365.1 Streptomyces sp.
CCGCCTGGAACGAGTTCGCGCTCGTCCTGGTCCTCAACAAGGACGCCGAGGCCCAGACCCTCCCGCTGTGGCTGTCCAGCTTCCGCACCGCCTTCGGCGACGACTGGGGTGCGACCATGGCCGCGTCCTCCCTCTTCGCGAGTCCCGTCCTGATCCTGTTCGTCTTCCTCCAGCGCAGGGCCGTCAGCGGCCTGACCGCCGGCGCCGTGAAGGGATAACGCCCGATGACGACATTCGCCAGCGGTATTGACACCCTCACGCGCGACGCGCTGACGGTCCTCCAGCCCGGCTTCACCGGCACCACCGCCCCCGACTGGCTGCTGCGCCGCCTCGGCGAGGGCCTCGCCTCGGTCGGCCTGTTCGGCCGCAACATCGCCTCCCCCGGGCAACTGGCCGCCCTGACGGCCCAACTGCGCGCCGAACGCGACGACGTCCTGGTCGCCATCGACGAGGAGGGCGGCGACGTCACCCGCCTGGAGGTGCGCACCGGCTCCTCCTTCCCGGGCAACCACGCCCTGGGCGCCGTGGACGACGTGGAACTGACCCGCGAGGTGGGCGCCGAACTGGGCCGCCGCCTCGCCGCCTGCGGCGTCAACTTCAACTGGGCTCCCTCCGCCGACGTCAACTCCAACCCCCGCAACCCCGTCATCGGGGTCCGTTCCTTCGGCGCCGACCCCTCCCTGGTCGCCCGCCACACCGCCGCCTATGTCACCGGCCTGCAGTCCTCGGGCGTCGCCGCCTGCACCAAGCACTTCCCCGGCCACGGCGACACGGCCGTCGACTCCCACCACGCCCTGCCCCGCATCGACGCGGCCGCAGCCGTGCTCACGGACCGTGAACTCGCCCCCTTCCGCGCCGCCATCACCGCCGGGACCCGCGCGGTGATGAGCGCCCACATCCTCGTCCCCGCCCTCGACCCGGACCGTCCCGCCACCCTCTCCCGCCGCATCCTCACCGACCTGCTGCGCGGCGAACTCGGCTACGACGGCCTCATCGTCACCGACGGCATGGAGATGCAGGCCATCGCCGCCGGCTACGGCATCGAACACGGCAGCGTCCTCGCCCTCGCCGCCGGCGCCGACGCCATCTGCGTCGGCGGCGGCCTCGCCGACGACGAGACCGTGTGCCGTCTCCGCGACGCCCTCGTGCGCGCCGTCCGCACCGGCGAACTCGCGGAAGAACGGCTGGCCGACGCGGCGGAACGAGTCCGCCACCTGGCCCGCTGGACCACGGCGGCGGGCACCCGCCCGGTCCCTGGAGAGCTGCCCCAAGCCTCCACCCCGGAACACCACCGGGCGAGCGCCAACACCCCCGTGGGCCTGCGAGCCGCACGCCGCGCGCTGGCCGTGACCGGCGCCGGCGTCTTCCCGCCGCTCACCGAGGCGCCCTACGTCGCCGCCCTCACCCCCGTCGCCAACATCGCGGTCGGCGACGAAACACCCTGGGGTGTGGCGGCGGAACTGTCCCGTCTCCTTCCCGGCACCGAGACGGGCAGCTTCGCCGGACCGGACGCCGGCCAGAACGCCCTGGCCGCCGCCGGCTCCCGCCGCATCGTGGCCGTCGTCCGCGACGAGCACCGCCACCCCTGGATGGCGGCGGCCCTCGACGCCCTGCTGGCGGCCCGCCCCGACACGGTGGTGGTCGAGATGGGCGTACCCCAGGCCACCCCTCGCGGCGCCCTCCACATCGCCACCCACGGCGCGGCCCGGGTCTGCGGCAGAGCGGCGGCGGAGGCCATCACGGGCGCGTGACGACCGGCCCGTGGACCACCGCACCCGACCCGGCCGACAAGCCAGACCCCGCGACAAGCCCGATCCGCCGACAAGCCCATTCGGCCGAGAAGCCCGACCCGCCCGGGGAGGCCGACCCACCGACGGCGCTGACGCACCTGCGGGACTGACCCACCGAGGCGCTGACGCACCGGCGGGGCAGATCCACCGAGGAACCCGGGTTCACCGATGAGACGGACCCGCCCACCAAGCTGACCGCAGTAACCCCGACCGCAGTAACCCCGACCGCAGCAACGCCGCTCCGCGGCAGAGGCGCCGTGGGCCGCGAGGGCACGGTGCCTCTGCCGGACGGATCGAGCTGCTGTTCCTCTTGGGTGAGGGGCAGGCAGGGGCTCGGCCGCGGAGGAGTGGACTGAGGCACCGTTCACAACAGGGCATGGCGTTTGTGGGCCCAGGGGTGAGGCTCGCCCCGCGGCCGGGCATTCCTGCCCCGGAGCCCGGAGCCCGGAGCCCGGAGCCCGGAGCCCGGAGCCCGGAGCCCGGAGCCCGGAGCCCGGAGCCCGGGCCCGGGACTCCCGATCCCTGTGCCCCCGGGACCTCAAAACCTCGGGACTCCG
>DASTDN010000115.1:0-2860 GCA_035710365.1 Streptomyces sp.
TGGTGACGACGCTGCGCCCCCAGTCCTGGGGGATGTCCTCCAAGCCACGCCAGCGCTGCACTGTGAATGCTCCTTGTCGCAAACTCGTCGAACCTGTGTCCGTGGTGCCTCGTACGCAGGTCTAAGAGTGCCATGCCGGGGCCGTCCGGCACGCACCGGCATGGGGCTGTGACGGAGGGCACGCGCGGCCTCGCCGGCGGTGTCCGGGCGCCGGCGTCCACGCGCGGACACCCGGCCCGGCCGCCCCGCGCGGGCACGGCCCGCCCGAGCCCCGCGCTCCCGCCGGGCCGTGGGTCGCGCGGGCGGGAGCGGAGGAGCCGCCGCGGGCCCCTCCCGTGGACGGGACGGGGCCTGCGGCGGCTCCTTCAACTCCCGCACGGTCACGGGCAACGCATCGGTTCGAAGCCCTCGGCAGGGACGGCGGAGGACCGGGAAGGCACCCGGCCCCGCCCCCGGTACGCTGCCCGGCGCCCGGTCGGCCGGGGGACGACGGGGAGGGAGGACGTAACCGCGAGAGCCACTCCCCCTGGGCCCTCAGCCGAAGACGGCCAGGCTCTTCGCCTTGCCGCGCTGCGCCTCGACGAGCGCGAGGAAGTGGCCGTCGGGGCCGAAGACGGCGACGGGGCCGGGGCCCGCGTACTCGTCGGGCATGTCGAGCCGCACCCCGTTGAGCAGCAGCTTCGCCCGCCGCAGGTCGACGTCCCAGCGGCGGAACGCCGCGGACGCCGCCTCGGCGACCGGCATCACCGTCAGCTCCTGCTGGAGCTGGTCCAGCGTGCGCGCCGCGTCCAGCCGGTACGGGCCGACGCGGGTGCGGCGCAGGGCCGTGAGATGCCCGCCGACGCCGAGGCCGGCGCCCAGGTCGCGGGCGAGGGCCCGGATGTAGGTGCCCGACGAGCAGACCACGGACACGACCAGGTCGAGCACCGGTGTGCCGTCCTCGGCGACGGCCTCCCGGACGTCGTACACGGCGAACGACGACACGGTGACGGGCCGCGCCGGAATGTCGAAGTCCTCGCCGTCCCGCGCCCGCTTGTACGAGCGCACGCCGTTGATCTTGATGGCGCTGACCTTGGACGGCACCTGCATGATGTCGCCGGTCAGCTTGGCGACCCCGGCGTCCACGGCGTCCCGGGTGATCCCGGAGGCGTCGGCGGAGGCGGTGATGTCGCCCTCGGCGTCGTCCGTGACGGTCGTCTGGCCGAGGCGGATCGTGCCGAGGTACTCCTTCTCGGTCAGCGCGAGGTGGCCGAGAAGCTTCGTCGCCCGCTCCACGCCGAGGACGAGGACACCCGTCGCCATCGGGTCGAGGGTGCCGGCGTGCCCGACGCGCCGGGTCTTCGCGATGCCCCGCATCTTGGCGACGACGTCGTGCGAGGTGAAGCCCGACGGCTTGTCCACGATGACAAGGCCGTCGGGCGTGGTGTGCTTGGCGGTCATTCTGCGGCGTCGTCCGTCTCGTCGTCCTCGTCGCCCGGCTTGCGGTACGGGTCCGCGTCTCCGGCGTACGTGGCGCCCGTGGCGGCCTCGCGCACCTTCTCGTCGGACTGGCGGGCCTTGTCGAGGAGGTCCTCGATGGTCCGGGCGTTGTCGGGGAGGGCGTCCATCACGAAGGCCAGGGTCGGCGTGAACTTCACACCGGCGGCCCGGCCGACCTCGGAGCGCAGGATGCCCTTGGCGCTCTCCAGGCCCGCCGCCGCGGCCTTCCGCTCCTCGTCGTCCCCGTACACCGTGTAGAAGACGGTCGCCTCCCGCAGGTCACCCGTGACCCGGGTGTCCGTGATGGTGACGTGCGAGCCGAGCCGCGGGTCCTTGATCCCGCGCTGCAGCTTCTGGGCCACCACCTCTCGGATGAGGTCCGCCAGCCTTTTAGCCCGCGCGTTGTCGGCCACTGGTCCGTCTCCCGTTCTTTCTCTGCTGTGTTCTGGGGTCAGTCGTCGTGTTCGCCGTGGAAGCGCCGTCGTACGGACAGCAGTTCCACTTCGGGGCGGCCGGCGACCAGCCGTTCGCACCGGTCCAGGACGTCGGTGAGGTGCGCCGCGTCGGCGGACACCATCGCGAGACCGATGCCGGCCCTGCGGTGGAGGTCCAGGTGGCCGACCTCGGCGACGCTCACGGAGTACTTCCGCTGGAGCTCGGCGACGATCGGGCGGACGACGGAGCGCTTCTCCTTCAGCGACCGCGTGTCGCCGAGGAGGAGGTCGAAGGACAGAGTCCCCACATACATGTGTGCAACCGGTTCACCCGCCGGTACGGGATCGACGGCCCCGCCATCCGTGTGGCAGGGACATCAGAACCGTACAACGAACGGCCGGGGCCGATCGACGGAAATTACTCTCCGTCGACCGGCCCCGGACCGGACCGTCCCGGAAACCGTGCGCGTTACGCGCGCGGCTTCTCGCGCATCTCGTACGTCGCGATGACGTCGTCGACCTTGATGTCGTTGAAGTTTCCGAGGTTGATACCGCCCTCGAAGCCTTCGCGGATCTCGGTGACGTCGTCCTTGAAGCGACGCAGACCCTCGATGTTGAGGTTCTCCGCGATGACCTTGCCGTCGCGGATGAGGCGCGCCTTGGTGTTGCGCTTGACCTCGCCGGAGCGGATGAGCACACCCGCGATGTTGCCCAGCTTGGACGAGCGGAAGACCTCGCGGATCTCCGCCGTGCCGAGCTCGACCTCTTCGTACTCCGGCTTGAGCATGCCCTTGAGGGCTGCCTCGATCTCCTCGATGGCCTGGTAGATCACCGAGTAGTACCGGACGTCCACGCCCTCGCGCTCGGCCATCTGCGCCGCGCGGCCCGCCGCGCGGACGTTGAAGCCGATCACGATGGCGTCGGAGCCCATCGCCAGGTCGATGTCG
>DASTDN010000116.1:0-11187 GCA_035710365.1 Streptomyces sp.
GAGTGGAGCACCGGCCCGGTGCGGGAGGTGCCCGCGGCGAGCCTGCCCGAGCAGCTCGCCGCCCGCGCCGCCACGCACCCCGACCGGATCGCCGTCGCCACGGGCGAGCGCCGTCTCACCTACGGCGCCCTGCGCGACAGCGCCGACGCGATCGCCGCCCGGCTCGTCGCCGCCGGTGTCACCCCCGGCGACCGCGTCGCCGTCGCCCTGCAGCGCGGCCCCGAACTGGCCGCCGCGCTCCTCGGCGTGCTCCGCGCGGGCGCCGCGTACGTGCCCCTCGACCCCGCCCACCCCGCCGCCCGGCTCCGCCTCGTCCTCACGGACGCCGCGCCGCGCGCCCTGCTCACCACCCGCGACCTGCACGACGGCCTCCCGGCCGACGGCATCCCGGCCCTCCACCTCGACGCGCCCGACACCGCGCCCGAGGCCGCCCTGCCGCCGTACCCCGGCCCGGCCGACCCGGCGTACGTCGTCTACACCTCCGGCTCCACCGGCCGCCCCAAGGGCGTCGTCGTCCCGCACCGCGCCCTGGCCAACCTCCTCGACTCCACGGCCCGCGAACCCGGCCTGACCGGCGACGACGTCCTCGCCGCCGTCACCACCGTGTCCTTCGACATCGCCGCCCTGGAACTGTTCCTGCCGCTGGTGACCGGCGCCCGCACCGAGATCGTCCCCACCGAGGAGACCGCCGACGGCGAACTCCTCGCCGCCCGGCTGCGCGACAGCCGCGCCACCGCCCTGCAGGCCACCCCCACCACCTTCCGGCTCCTCCTGGACGCCGGCTGGCAACCGCCCGCCCGCTTCACCGCCCTGTGCGGCGGCGAAGCCATGCCCGCGGCCCTCGCCGCCCGGCTCGTGGGGACCGGCGCCGACGTGTGGAACATGTACGGGCCCAGCGAGACCACCGTCTGGTCCACCGCCCACCCCGTCCGCGACGCCACCGACCCGGTGCCGCTCGGCCGCCCCCTCGCCAACACCGTTGTCCGCGTCGCCGGACCCGACGGGCAGGCACGCCCCCTCGGCGCCACCGGCGAACTGTGGATCGGCGGCGCCGGCCTCGCCGACGGCTACCTCCACCGGCCCGAACTCACCGCCGAACGCTTCGTCGAGCGCCCCGACGGCCGCTGGTACCGCACCGGCGACCTCGCCCGTCACCGCGCCGACGGCCGCCTCGAATTCCTCGGCCGCGGCGACTTCCAGGTCAAACTGCGCGGCTTCCGCATCGAACTCGGCGAGATCGAGTCCGTACTCGCCGCCCACCCCGCCGTGCGGGAGGCCGTCGCCCACGTCCGCGAGGACAACCCCGGCGACCCGCGGCTCGCCGCCTACCTCGTCCTCGCGGGAGACACCGCGGACGAGGTCCTCGCCGCCGTGCGGGCCCACGCCGCCGACGCGCTGCCCGCCCCCATGGTGCCCGCCACCTACACCGTCCTCGACGCGCTGCCGCTCACCGCCAACCGCAAGGTCGACCGCGCCGCGCTGCCCGCCCCCGACGCCACCGCCGTCGCCCACCCCGCCTACGAGCCGCCCCGCACCCACGCCGAACGGGAGATCGCCCAGGTGTGGTGCGACGTCCTCGGCATCGACCGGGCCGGCGTCCACGACGACTTCTTCGCCCTCGGCGGGCACTCCCTGCTCGCCTCCCGCGTCGCCGCCCGGCTGCGCGCCCGCCTCGGCATCGACCTGCCGGTACGCACCGTGTTCCGGCACCCCGTGCTCGCCGACCTGGCGGCCCGGCTGCCCGCCCCCGACGAGCGGGCCGCCGCCGCGGCGACCATCCCCGCCCTGCCCCGCGAGACACGCCCGGCCGGCCCGCACCCCGGGACCGTGCTGCTGCCCGCCTCCTTCCAGCAGCGCCGCGTCTGGTTCCTGCACCAGCTCGACCCCGACAGCGCCTCCGCCTACGTCATGCACGGCGCGCAACGCCTCACCGGCCCCTTCGACGCCGACGCGCTGCGCGCCGCCACCGAACTGCTCGCCCGCCGCCACGAGACGCTGCGCACCTCCTTCACCGTCGTCGGCGACGAACCCCTCCAGGTCGTCCACCCCGACGCCGCGCCCCTCCTCGACGTCGTCGACCTCACCGATCGCCCCGACGACGCCCCCCGCGTCCTGCGCGAACACGCCGAACAGCCCTTCGACCTCGCCGCGCCCCCGCTGGCCCGCGTCGTCCTGCTCCGCCTCGCCCCCGAGGAGCACATCCTCCAACTCGTCGTCCACCACTCGGTGTCCGACCGGCTCACCGTCGACGTCCTCACCCGGGAACTCGCCGCAGCCTGCACCGCCCTGCACGACGGCGACCGGCCGCACCTGCCCGACCTGCCCGTCCAGTACGGCGACTACGCCGACTGGCAGCGCACCTGGCTGACCGGCCCCGAACCGGCCCGGCAGATCGCCCACTGGCGCGAACGCCTCGCCGGCCTGCCCGTCCTCGACCTGCCCACCGACACCCCCCGCCCCGCCGCGCCCCGCTACACCGGCGCCACCGCCACCCACGACCTGCCGCCCGCCCTGACCCGGCGCCTCACCGAACTCGCCGAACGCCACGACGCCACCCTCTTCATGGTGCTGCTCGCCGGCTACGCACTGCTGCTGTCCCGCTGGAGCGGCCAGGACGACTTCGCCGTCGGCTCCCCGATCGACAGCCGCACCCGGCCCGAACTGGAAAACCTCGTCGGCTACCTCACCAACAACATGGTGCTGCGCACCGACCTCACCGGCGACCCGACCGTCGCCGAACTGATCGCCCGCGTCCGCGAGACCTGCCTCGACGCCTACGCGCACGCCGACGTGCCCTTCGAGAAACTCGTCGAGGAACTGCGGCCCGACCGCGACCTCTCCCGCGCCCCCCTGTTCCAGGCCATGTTCATCGCCGTCCACCTCGGCGCCCCCGGCATCGCCCTGCCCGGCGTCCGTGCCGAACCCCTCCCGCCGGTCGCGGAGTCCGCCAAGTACGAACTCACCTTCACCGCCTTCCCGCACGAGGGCGGCCAGCGCGTCGTCGCCGAGTACCGCACCGACCTGTTCCGCGCCGAGACCGTCCGGCGCATGCTGCGCCAGTACGCCACCGCCCTGGAACGGATGTGCGCCGACGACACCCGCGTCGGCGCCCTCGACGTGCTGCCCGACGAGGAACACGCCACCCTCCTGCGCTGGGGCACCGGCCCCTCCCTGGACATCCCCGAGGTGTCCCTGCCCGGCCTGCTCGCGCCGTCCTTCACCGCGTACGCCGACCGCGTCGCCGTCGCCGACGGCCCGCACACCCTCACGTACGCCGAACTCGACGCCCGCGCCAACCAACTGGCCCGCAGGCTGCGCGCCGAGGGCGCCGGACCCGGCACCTTCGTGGCGCTGTTCATGGAACGCTGCCCCGACCTCATGGTCGCCCTGCTGGGCGTCCTGCGCTCCGGCGCCGCCTACGTGCCGATGGAGGTCAACTTCCCGCCCGACCGGCTGCGCTACCTGCTGGAGGACTCCGGCTCCGCCCTCGTCCTCACCCAGCGCCACCTCGCCGCCGACCTGCCCGACACCAAGGCCCGCGTCCTGCGCCTGGACGCCGACTGGGACGGCGTCGCCGAACAGCCCACCGACCCGCTGCCCGACGGTCCCGCACCCGACGACCTGGCGTACGTCATCTACACCTCCGGGTCCACCGGCCGCCCCAAGGGAGTCGTCCTCCCGCACCGGCCCGTCGTGAACTTCCTGCTCAGCATGCGCGGCGAGCCCGGCATGCGCGCCGACGACGTGGTGGCCGCCGCCAACACCGTCTCCTGCGACATGCCCGTCCTCGACCTGTACCTGCCGCTGCTGTGCGGCGCCCGCATCGAGACCGTGCCCCTCGCCGACGTCCTCGACGGCGAGCAGCTCGGCGCACGCCTCGACGCCGCGGGCGTCACCTACCTCCAGGGCACCCCCACCACCTGGCGCCTCCTCCAGGAGACGGGCTGGACGCCCCCGGACGGCTTCACGGCACTCGCCGGCGCCGAGAAGGTCCCCGCCGACCTCGCCCACTGGCTGATCCGCGGCGGCGCCACCGTCTGGCACCTGTACGGCCCGACCGAGACCACCGTGTGGTCCACCGTCCACCGGGCCCGCCTCCAGGACGACCCGCTGCCCCTCGGCCACGCCGTCGCCAACACCGACCTCCTCGTCCTCGACCCCGCCCTGCGCCGCACCCCGGCCGGCGTGCCCGGCGAGCTGTACATCGGCGGCGACGGACTCGCCGTCGGCTACCTGCACCGCGACGACCTCACCCGGGAACGCTTCGTCCCCGACCCGCGCGACCCCGCCGGGCGCCTCTACCGCACCGGCGACCTGGTGCGCCACGACCCCGAGGGCAACATCCAGTTCCTCGGCCGCACCGACTTCCAGGTCAAACTGCGCGGCTTCCGCATCGAACTCGGCGAGATCGAGTCCGTGCTGCGCGACCACCCCGCCGTCCGCGACTGCGTCGTCACCGTCCGCGAGGACACCCCCGGCGACCCGCGCCTGGTCGGCTACGTCGTCCTCGACCGGCCCCGCGCCCACGAGACACTGGTCGCGGAACTCGACGAGCTCACCCGCACCCGGCTGCCCGCCCACATGGTGCCCCGCGCCCTCGTGGTGCTGGACGAACTCCCCCTCACCCTCAACCGCAACAAGGTCGACCGGGCCAGGCTCCCCGCCCCCGGCGCCGACCAGCGCACCGGCCGCAGCGGCTACGCCGCACCCCGCGACGGGCGCGAACGCGCCGTCGCCACCGTCTGGGCCGCCCTGCTCGACCTCGACCGGGTCGGCGTCCACGACGACTTCTTCGCCCTCGGCGGCCACTCCCTGCTCGCCACCCGCCTCGTCACCGCGCTCCGCGAGGCGACCGGCGGCCCCTTCACCGTCCGCTCCGTGTTCGAGCGGCCCACCGTCGCCGCCCAGGCCGAACTCCTCGACGGCACCGGCGAGGACCGGCGCCAGGCGCCCATCCCGGTCCTCGACCGCGACCCCGGCGGCCACACCCTGCTGCCCGCCTCCGCCCAGCAGCGCCGCGTCTGGTTCCTCGACCGCCTCGCACCCCACAGCGCCGGCGCCTACCTCATGCGGGGCGCCCTGCGCCTGCGCGGCACACTCGACGTCACCGCCCTCCAGCACTCCGTGGACCTCCTCGTGCGGCGGCACGAGGCGCTGCGCACGGCCGTCGTCACCGTCGACGGCGCCCCCACGCAGCGCGTCGCCCGCCACGCCGACCTGCCCGTACGCCACGTCGACCTCACGTCCCTGCCCGCCGCGCAGCGCGAGGACCGGCTGCGGGACCTCCTCGCCGAAGAGGCCGCGAAACCCCTCCCGCTGGAGAGCGACCCGCTGGCCCGCATCACCCTCGTCCGGCTCGCCCCCGACGAACACGTCCTCGCCGTCGTCACCCACCACGCGGTCTCCGACCGGCTGTCCACCGAGATCATGGTGAAGGAACTCGCCGCCGCCTACACGGCCCTCACCAGCGGCGACACCCCCGCACTGCCGGCCGTGCCCGTGCAGTACGCCGACTACGCCGCCTGGCAGGAGGACCGCTTCTCCGGCACCGGCCTCGCCGACGAGATCACCCACTGGAGCAGCCGCCTCGGCGGAGTACCGGCCCTGGACCTGCCCACCGACCGGCCCCGCCCCCACCGGCAGACCTACCGCGGAGCCACCCGCTCCGCCGCCCTGCCGCGCGACCTGGCCGACGCGCTCGCCCGGCTCGCCGCCGAAGAGGACGCCACCCCCTTCATGGCTCTCCTCACCGTCTTCAGCGCCCTGTTGCACCGCATGTCCGGACAGCAGGACTTCGCCGTCGGCACCCCGGACTCCGGCCGCACCCACCCCCAGCTCGACGGCGTCCTCGGCTACTTCGCCAACACCCTCGTACTGCGCTGCGACGCCACCGGCGACCCCACCTTCCGCACCCTGCTGCGCAGCCGCCGCGACACCTGCCTCGACGCCTACGACCACGCCGGCGTGCCCTTCGAGAAGCTCGTGGAGGAACTGCGGCCCGACCGCGACCCCTCGCGCAGCCCGCTGTTCCAGGTGCTGTTCATCCTCATGCCGCTCCCGGCGCCCGCGCTGCGCCTGCCCGGCGTCACCGCCGAAACCGTCGACATGCCCGGCGGCGGAGCCAAGTTCGACCTCACGCTCATCGTGCAGCCGGGCGCCGACGGCGCGGACGACCGCCTGCAACTGGAGTACAACGGCGACCTGTTCGACGACGTCACCGCCGAACGGACGCTGCACCGCCTCCTCACCCTCGCCACCGCCGCCGTCGCCGCCCCCGACACCCGGCTCGCCGACCTGCCCGTGCTGTCCGCCCCCGAGGAGCAGGCCCTCGACCACTGGGACACCGGCGCGCCCGCCGCACCGGCCACCCGCTGCGTCACCCGGCAGTTCGAGGCCCACGCCGCCCGCGGCCCCGGGCGGACCGCGGTCCGGCACGGCCACCGGCAGCTCACCTACGGCGAGCTGAACACCCGCGCCAACCGCCTCGCCCACCGGCTGCGCGCCCTCGGCGCCGGCCCCGGCAGCCGCGTCGTGCTCGCCGCCGAACGCTCCGTGCACCTGTTCACCGGCCTGCTCGGCATCCTCAAGGCGGGCGCCGCGTACGTCCCCCTCGACCCGTCCCACCCGGCCGAACGGATCCGCGCGCTGCTCGCCTCCTGCGGGGCCACGCTGCTCGTGACCACGTCCGGCGACGCCGGACGCGTCCCCGACGGCGCCCCGCCCGTCGTCCTCGTCGACGCCGACGACCTCGCCGCCGAACCCGGCACCGACCCCGAGACCGCCCCCGGCCCGGACGACCTGGCGTACGTCATCCACACCTCCGGCTCCACCGGCACACCCAAGGGCGTCGAGATCAGCCACGGCTCCCTGGCCACACTGACCGACAACCTCACCGGACTCGGCTGGACCGGCCCCGACGACCGGATGGCCGCACCCACCACACCCGCCTTCGACCTGTCCGTGCCCGACCTGTTCCTGCCGCTGGTCACCGGCGCCGCCATCGAGATCGTCCCGCCCGACGAGGCCCGCGACGGCGCGGCCCTCGCCCGGCGGCTGCGCGAATCCGGCGTCACCGTCATGCAGGCCACCCCCACCACCTGGCAGCTCCTGCTCGACGCCGGCTGGCAGCCGCCCGCCCGCTTCACCGCCGTGTGCGGCGGCGAACGCGTCCCCGTCGACGTCGCCCGCCGCCTCGCGCGCGCCGGCGCCACCGTCTGGCACATGTACGGCCCGACGGAGGCGACCGTGTGGGCCACCGCCCACCGCGTCACCGGCACCGAGACCCGCCTGCCGCTGGGCCGCCCGCTGCCCGGCACGCGCCTGCTGGTCACCGACGCCGACGGCCGCCGCGCACCCGTCGGCGTCCCCGGTGAACTCTGGCTCGCCGGACCCCAGCTCGCCCGCGGCTACCACGCGGACGAGACCCGCACCCGGCAGCGCTTCGTCACCCACGACGGCCGGCGCTGGTACCGCACCGGCGACATCGTCCGGCACGGCAGCGACGGCGACCTCGAATTCGTCGGCCGCGACGACACCCAGATCAAACTGCGCGGCCACCGCGTCGAACTCGGTGAGATCGAAGCCGTCCTGAGCGCCCTGCCCCAGGTCGCCCAGGCCGTCGTCACCCCCTACGAACCGTCCCCCGGCGACCTGCGGCTCGTCACCCACCTCGTCCCCGCCGAACCCGGCGCCCTCGGCGACGACGGCCGCGACGCCCTGCGCGCCGCCGCCCGGCTGCTGCCGTCCTACATGGTCCCCGCCGCGGCCGTCGTCCTCGACGCGCTGCCGCTCACCGCGAACCGCAAGGTCGACCGCGCCGCCCTGCCCGCACCCGGCGGGCCCGCGCCCCACACCCCCGACGACGCCCCCGCCACCCCCACCGAACAGCACCTCGTCACGCTCTTCGCCGAAGCCCTCGGCACCGCAGGCGTCGGCGTGCACGACGACTTCTTCGCCCTCGGCGGACACTCCCTGCTCGCCGCCCGCCTGCACGCCCGCATCGAACAGCGATGGCCCGACGCGCCCGGCGTACGCGCCCTGTTCGACCACCCGACCCCGGCCGCCCTGGCCGCCGTCCTCGACGCCGGCGGACAGGACACCGAAGGGGACGTGAGCCCCGAGACGGACACCGCCCTCGACGACGACATCCGCCCCGCACCCCCCGCCCCGCACGACGGGCCGCCCCGCCACGTCCTCCTCACCGGCGGCACCGGCTTCCTCGGCGCGTTCGTCCTCGCCCGCCTCCTCACCGACACCACCGCCACCGTGCACTGCCTGGTCCGGGCCGCCGACCCCGGGGCGGGCCGCCGCCGGATCGTGGACCACCTCACCGCGCTCGGCCTGTGGAACCCCGCCTGGGCGGACCGCGTCGAGCCCGTGTGCGGCGACCTCGCCGCGCCCCGGCTCGGCCTCACCGACGACGACTTCCGCGCCCTCGCGGCCCGCGCCGACCTGATCCTGCACGGCGGCGCCGTCGTCAACTACGCCCTGCCCTACCGCGACGTACGCGCCGCCAACGTGCACGGCACCCGCGAAATCCTCCGCCTGGCCTGCGCCGAACGCGCCACCCCCCTGCACCTCGTCTCCAGCCGCGCCGTGTTCGGCCGCGCCCGCGGCGGCGCCGCCCTCCTGGAGAGCGACCTGCCGGCCACCCCGCCCTACGACGACAACGGCTACGCCCAGTCCAAGTGGGCCGCCGAACACCTCGCCCGCGAGGCCGCCCGCCGGGGCCTGCCCGTCGCCGTGCACCGGCCCGGCCGCATCGCCGGCGACAGCCGCACCGGCCTGTGGCAGAGCGAGGACGTGGCCTGCCACCTGATGCGCGCCTGCGCCCTGACCGGCCTCGTCCCCGACACCGCCCTCGCCACCGACCTCGTCCCCGTCGACCGACTCGCCGGCGCCGTCACCGCACTCGCCCTGCGCCCCGACGCCCTCGGCGAGACCTTCCACTACGCCCCGGCCGCCAAGACCCCGCTGCGGCTGCTCGCCGAGGCACTGCCGCCCGCCGGGCACACCGCCCGCCTGGTGCCGCCCGCCCAGTGGCTCACCGCCGTCACCCGACTCGCCGGCCGGCACCCGCACGACGCGGGCCTCGCCCTGGTCGTACAGGAGTACGCCCCCCTCGCCCGCGAAGGAGCCGACGACTTCCACGAACCCGTCCACGACTGCGCCACCACCACCCGGTTCCTCGGCCGGGAGGCCGACTTCCCGGCGGTCGACGCAGCCCTGCTGACCCGCTACCTGCGGGCGCTCACCGACCCGACGACCTAACGGAGAACACGTGCCCACCCCACCGAGCCCCAGCAGGCCCGTCCTGATCGCAGGCGCCGGCATCGGAGGACTCACCGCAGCCCTCGGCCTGACCCGGCGCGGCATACCCGTCGAGGTCTACGAACGACGCCACACCGGCGACATCCTCATGGCCGGCAGCGGCCTGACCATCTGGTCCAACGCCACCACCGCGCTCGGCGCGCTCGGCCTGGAGGACGCCCTCTTCGCCCGCAGCGAAAGGGTCCTCGGGGGCGTCAGCGTCAACGAGCACGAACACGTCATCTACCGCATGAACACGGGCCGCTTCACCTGGCCGGGCGCCGTCCCCTCCGTCAGCATCAGCCGCGGCGACCTCATCGAACTGCTGATGGAGGCCTGCCGGGAAGCCGGAGTGACCATCCACGAGGGCCACCGCTGCGTCGGCTACGAGGAACACCCCGACGGGGTCTTCCTCAAGCTCGACGACGGACGCACCGTCGAGGGCAGCGTCCTCGTCGGCGCCGACGGCATCCGCTCCGCGATCCTCACCCAGCTCCACGGCGGGCTCCCCGATCCGCTCTACACCGGGCGCTCCACCTACCGCGGCATCAGCCCCACCCCCGAGGGCCTGGACGCCGGCACCGTCTACATGTTCCACCACGCCCCGACCCGCACCGGCGGAGGCGCCTGGCACTGCGGCGGCGGCCGCGTCGCCTGGACCCTGAGCTGCGAGGCCGAACCGGGCGAACGCGAGGACCCCGCCGTCCTCAAGGAACGCGCCACCGGCCTCGCCCGCCCGCTGCCCGGCCTGCCCAGCAGACTGGTCGCCGCGACCGCAGCCGAGGCCGTGATCAGGACCGACATCTTCTACCACGACTGGCGCGAACGCTGGGGCGAGGGCCGCGTCACCCTCCTCGGCGACGCCGCCCACGCCATGCCCACCGACCTCGGCCAGGGCGCCTGCCAGGCCATCGAGGACGCCGTGGTGCTGGCCGAGTGCCTCGCCGACGGCTCCGACCCGGTCGCCGCCCTGCGCGCCTACGAGGAACGCCGCATCCCCCGCGTGCGCTGGGTCCGCGAACAGGTCATGCGCCTGGTCAAGTGGCCCCAGATCAACAACCGCGCCCTCAAATGGCTCGTGACCAAGGTGATCGCCCCCGTCGTCATCGCCCTCAAACAGCGCTCCCTGTGGCGCGAACTGCAACGCCCGCCGGTCCCCTGGACCCGCACACCCGACGCCCGGGGCACCCGATGACCGCCCGCCCGGACCGGCCGGGCCCCGTCACCTGGCTCACCGAGGACGAACAGGCCTGGCGCGAACACGTCGCCGACTTCGCGGAGAAGTCCGTCGCACCCCGGGCCGCCGACATGGACCGGGCGGCCCGCCTCGCCCCCGACCTCGTCACCGGCCTGCGCTCCGCCGGCCTCATGGCGATCCAGACCCCCGAACGCTACGGCGGCCGCGGCCGCGGCCTGTTCGACGTGATCGTGGCCATCGAGGAACTCGCCAAGGCCGACCCCGCCGTCGCCGTCTTCGTCGACGTACAGAACGCCCTGGTCACCCAGGCGCTGCTCAGCCACGGCAGCGGCGACCAGAAGCGCGCCCACCTCACCGCCCTCGCCGGCGGCGGCGTCGGGGCCTTCGCCCTGTCCGAGGAACAGGCCGGCAGCGACGCGCTCGCCCTGAGCACCACCGCCCGCCCCGACGGCGACGGCTTCGTCCTGCACGGCCGCAAACGCTGGATCACCAACGCCGCCGAGGCCGACCTGTTCCTGCTGCTGGCCCGCGTACCCGAACAGGGCGTCACCGCCTTCCTCGTGGACCGCCGCGCCGACGGCCTCACCGTCGGCGAACGCACCCCGAAGATGGGCATCCGCGCCACCTCCACCTGCGAGGTGCGGCTCAGCGGGGTCCGCGTGCCGCGCCGGGGCGTCCTC
>DASTDN010000117.1:0-3693 GCA_035710365.1 Streptomyces sp.
CACCGACCCAGGGAGAGGCGATGCAACCGTTCGCGCTCAACTACGCACGTCCGGCAGCCCAGTTGGAGGTCGCCGTGCCCTACGTCTACGACTCGGGCCGGCAGTTGAACGTGCTTCTGGACGGCCGTGTGGCCGCCTGCGACCACGCCCTGCTGAGGGAGTTGGCCACCACGACCTCCACCGCGGGCTCGAAGACACACTTCGACGACTGAACGCGGGCCGGACGACGATGACCGTGTTGATCCTGACCTGTGAAGAGGACGTGACCACCGACATGGTGGTCGTCCACCTGAACGCCGCGGGGGTTCCGGTGGTCCGCCTCGATCCCGCCGACCTGCCCGGCGGCGTCGCGCTCTCGGGCGAATACGTCCACGGCTCCTTCCAGGGTCATCTGTCGTCCGGTGGGCGGCTGGTGGGCATCGAGGGACTGCGGTCGGTCTGGGTGCGCAGACCCGGCACCCCGGCCGGCCGCGCCGAGCAGCCCTCGGCGTGGCTCACCGAGGAGACCTCCCAGGCGCTGTACGGGATGCTCCGGGGGTGCGGGGCGCGCTGGATGAACCATCCGGACGCGGCCCGGCGCGCCCGGTTCAAGCCGTGGCAGCTACGGGTCGCGCAGCGCTGCGGGCTCCCCGTGCCGGCCACGCTGATCACGACGTTCCCGCGCGCGGCCGAGGAGTTCGCGGAGCGTTTCCCGGACCTGGTCGTCAAGCCCGTCTCGGGGGCGCATCCGAAGGACCCGCCGAGGGCCGTGCCGACGAGCCGGGTACCGCCGGACGCGGACTTCTCCGCCGTGGCCCACGGTCCGACGCTGCTGCAGCGGCGCGTGGCCAAGCGGGCCGACATCCGCCTGACCGTGGTGGGCGACCGGCTGCTGGCGGCCCGTAAGGCGGCCGACCCGAACGCGGGGGAGATCGATGTGCGGTTCGCGCCCCCGACCTCGCCGTGGCGGCCCGCCGAGGTGCAGCCGCGCTACGCCGAGGCGATCCGCGCGTACATGAAGGAGGTGGAACTGTCCTACGGCGCTTTCGACTTCGCCGAGGACGCCGACGGCACGTGGTGGTTCCTGGAGTGCAACCAGTCCGGTCAGTTCGGCTTCGTCGAGGTGGAGACGGCCCAGCCGATCGCCCGTGCCGTCGCCGAATGGCTGGCCCACTCGGTCCCCGAGGAAGCCGCGCGGGCCGACGGGCGGGATTTCACGGTGCGCTGAGCGGGTGCCGACGGGCGGGCGCCGCGTACCTCGTGGGCGGGCGCCCCGCTGTCTCGTGTGTCCTGCGGATCTCGTACGTGTGGTGCGTGTCGCGCGCCTGGCGCGCCTCGTGCCGCCGGGTCAGCGCTGGCCCGGCAGGAGGGCCGTACGCTGCCAGCCCGCACCCGGGTTGCCCGGGGTCTGCGGGGTGCCGGGGGCGGGGCCGGAACCGAGCAGCGGGCGCATGACCAGCTCCAGTTCCCTGCTCACTCTCTCGGCCTCCCGGCGCACCTGCGCCGGCACGTCGCCGCATTCCGCGACGAGTCGGTCATAAATAGGGGAATCCTGGTACACCCGTCAACACGCCTTTCCTGTCGCCTGCCCGTGTGATGGGCAACAACAGCCGAGTGTATGCGGCCGGACACGCCGGGGCGGTGTTTCACGAGAGGTCTTGACACGAACGGGAATCGGCTCAACGCCTGGTCAGGCCCCTGTTGCGGACCCGGGGCGCACGATCACGGGGAGCTTCACCGTGGCCCAAAGGATATGGAACACGCCGGTGGACACGGCCGGTCGGGCCACGGGTGGCGGGGACTGCTCCGTACGCCTGCCGCGCGGCGTTCCGCGCCGGGGCCGCACGGAACGCGGGCCGTGGAGAGCCGGCCCCCGGGTCACCTCGGGAAGGGTCCTCGAGGTGAGCCGGGGGCCGGGTCCGTGACCGGGCGTCAGACGGCCAGTGAAAGGTCGCTCTCGCCGTCCGTGTCCGGTGCGGGCTCGTCGCCCGTCAGCAGGGCGTCCGCCCGCTGGATCGCCTCGTGGACATCGGTGGTTCCCATCATCACGCACAGCGTGTAGCTGACGTCCGCCAGTTCACGCGCCGCCTCCGGCCTTGCCCGCTCCGTCTGAGCGATCTGCAGCGACGCGTACTGCGTCAGCAACGTCCTGACGACCTTCGGGTCCGGTACGAGCACGAAGCGCCCCTCTCTCGATTTTCGCTGCGTATGCCCGAATGAGCCGGATCCATTCACCACTCATACGCAACTACTGAGGATTGACGGAAACCTGTCGCTGTCTGCACGGATACGACCGAAGAGTGACCACATTCGATCCATGATCACCAGGGGCCGGTAAAGCGCCCCGCCAACCCGCTTCCCGGGCGGCGCTGAACAGTTGGACAGGAAGCACGCCTCCCCACCCCGAAACGGTGTACGACCCGATGAACCGCTGCAGCCGCTTCCTGTCCGCCCTGTACATCCTCACCAGCGGACTGCTCGCCTGGACCGCGGTCCTTCAGTACCGGTACGGCCCGCCGTGGGCGGGGGTCCTGTTCACCGTGGCCAGCGCGGTCCCCACCGTCGCCGTCGTCCGCGAGAGCGTGTTCAGGGAGCGGCGGCGGGCCCTGGCCGAGCCGGCCGCCCGGCCACCCCGGAGGGGGGAGCGGATCGTGGACGCGATCGTGCGCATGGAACTCGGTGCGGCCTGCTGCGAACGGTGGTGGACGAGCCTGGGCACCTACCACGACACGGCCTGCGCCCATCACGCCCCACGCAACAGCGCTGCCTGACCCAGGGCGTCAGGACAGCGGCCCTCCCGGCCCGGGGTTCCTCGTGGGGTGCCGGTCCTGCGGGACCGGCGGGTCCTCTGCTTCAGGGCCCGAAGCGAGACGGGGCGAGGTCGAGGCCGCCCCTCCCCACCCCCGTTGCACGAGGAGGGACGACCTCAGTCCGCGAGGGCGCGCGCCAGTTCCGTGGTGGCCCGGGTGATCTCGGTGTCGCTTTCGTCCATCAGCCGGTCGAGGGCGCCACGCCGCGCGCGGACGGCCTGCCGGGCCTTGCGCTCCCACACGACGGGGTTCTCCCGGCGGTTGAGCAGCTTGGGGTACGCGGTGGCGGTGCTCTCCCACTGCCGCGCGTCGGCGATGCTCTTCAGCAGTTGGATGATCCGCGGGCGGCAGGTCACCTCGGGCGACTGGGCGAGCTCCCAGAGGAAGGGGACGGTGGCCGCGGTCGCCTGCTCCACGACGAAGCCGTACTGGCAGATGCGTTTCCGCAGCTCCTCCAGCGCGGCTCGGGCGGACTCCGCGTCGTCCGAGGCGACGCGGGCGAGCAGCCCGGGAATGCCCGCCGCCGAGCCGGTCGAGTCCTGGATCTGGTGCCAGGGCACCTGACCCAGGGCGGCGAGCGGGCCGGTCCCGGCCTTCTCGGTGGTGAGCGTCTCGCGAGCTGTGCGCGGTGTGCTCGTCTGGCGCGTCGGAGCGGTGCGCATGGCGTGGGGCCTTTCCGCGGCAGTCATGTCAGAGGGGAGGAACGGTCGGGCTCGTCGGCAACTTGGCCCAGACGGTCTTGCCCGCCGGGGGCCTGGGGCTCCAGCCCCACTCGTCGGCCAGCGCGTCGACGAGGCACAGGCCGCGGCCGCGCTCTTCCAGGTTCCAGCCGCTGGACGGCCGGCACACGGGCGGGGCGTCGGCGGGGTCGGAGACCGCGAGCGTCAGGTGCGTGGAGTCGAGC
>DASTDN010000118.1:0-2944 GCA_035710365.1 Streptomyces sp.
GACTCACGGCGCGGGCCGTTCGCCCGGCGGCCGGGCGGAGAGCAACACCCCGGCGAGGGCTCACGGCTCACGGCGGAGGCCGCGTGGCCGGCCCCGCCCCCGTCACGTCTCCCGGCACCACGCGCGCACCAGCCCGAAGAACGCCTCCTCGTTGCCGTTCAGACCCGCTTCCGCGAGGGCGAGGTCGGCCTCCGCGAGGACCGACGGCGGGACGACGACCGGCACGGACGGCACGGCCGGACCGGCGCCGGGCGGGCCCGACGCGGTGTCGAGGGCGGCCCGCACGGTGTGCAGCAGCCGGAGGTAGGCCTGGACGGCGGTGCGCTCGCGGTCGGTCGGTAAGGCGGTGGCCATGGTCGGCTCTCCCGGTTCGGCGTCGTCGTGTCCCGTGCGGTGGTGCGGTGTGTGTCCGTACGGCGGTGGGTTTCCAGCTTGCCGCCCGGCGCTGACAATCGTGGGCGCTGCCGCGCCGGCCCGCCCGCTCACGGCGGCAGCGGCCGGGGCGGGCCGGCGGGATGTGCGCCGGGGCGTGCGCCGCGCCCGCCGTGCGGTCAGTTCTGCTGGTGGCCCAGGTAGCCGAGCGACGTCTCGATCCGGCCTGCCAGCCGGTCGCGCTGCACCGGGGCGCGCAGCGACGAACCCGCCAGCCACGTACGGCACTTGCTGGCCAGCAGCAGGCCGAAGCTCTCGGCGTCCCGTTCGTCGGCGTCGTCGAAGCGGGTGCGGGCCGCCACCCCCAGGACCGTCGCGTCGAGATCGGCCTCGGCGTCGAGGAGGCGGGCCGCGACGGCGGCGCCGCCCACGTGGTGCGAGCAGTGCCCGGCGGTCATGTGCCACAGCTCGTGGCCGAGGATGACCAACTGGTGGTCGGGAGCGGTGCGTTCCTCGATCACCACGAGGTCCTGGTCGGCCATGTCGAGCCACAGGCCGCTCGCGGTGCCGGGCGGGAAGGCCGCCGTGCGGAAGCGCACCGGGCGGCCGCGGCGCCTGCTCATCGCCTCGCACAGCGCCCCGTACAGGTCGGCGGGGGGCGCGGGCGCGCCGAGCGTCAGCTCCCCGACCAGTTCGCCGCACAGGCGCCGCATCTGCCTTGTGGTTCCCACACCTCTCCCCACGGTCAGGACTCGGGCCGCTTGACGCTCTCCAGGAGCATGTCCAGCCACTCGGCGACCTTGTCGCGGTGCTGGTCGGTGGGCAGTTGAGCGGCCCGCCAGGCGATGCCGCGGACGCCGTGGTCCTGGAGCAGCCGCTCCAGCGGGTCGTCGGCGGCAGCGGCGGCGCGGCGCTCGGTGTCGGCGAGCCGTTGCAGCAGCTCCTGCTCGGTGTGCTGCAGGGCGCCGGCGAGGGCCTCGGGGTCCTCGGCCGTGAGGAATCCGGCGTGCACCCGGAAGAAGCGCTGGATGGCGTCGCAGTGCTCCATGGTGGGACGCCGGTCGCCGTTGATGAGGGCGCCCGCCTGCTGGCGCGACATGCCGGCGCCGTCGGCGATCTCCTGCTGGGTGTACCGGCGGCCGTTCGGCTTCAGCCGGGTGCGGCGTAGCAGGTCCAGACGCTGCAGGAAACGGGCCTGGACGTCGGGCTCGCCCGCGTCACGGCCGTCCAGCAGGGCCTTCACGACGGGTTCGGGGACGCCGGAGGCGACGGACAGCGGGCCGGTGCCGAAGACCTCGCCGCGCGGCACGCCGAGCCGGTCGGCGAGTGCGGCGACGCGGGCGACGACGGCCGTCAGTGCTGCCGAAGGCGGGACGCCGGGACCCTCGAAGCCATCCGTCACCGCCAGATCTCCTACGTCTCTCACAGGCTTCTCACAAGCGGTTGCCGTGAACTTCCCGGAGAGTAGCCCCTGCCCGGAACGCGCATCCAGGTCTCGCCACAACTGTGGCCAATTTCGGCCGTCAACCGTCACGAAATGCCACGATAGTTGACATGCCGAGCGTCCGGGCAGCAGGATCGGGGCGCCGCGTGAAGGCCGCATAGGCAAGAGGGGTGACCTCCCGATGGCGTTTCAGGCAGGAGGGCAGCGGTGGGCGCCGCGCCCCGTCCCCGAAGGTCGCGACGACCAGGCGTACGTGCGGGACTACGCAGGCTATCTGGAGGCAGTGCCCTTCCCCTCCCTCGTCGTGGACCACCGCTGGGACGTGATCCTGGCGAACTCCGCGTTCCGCACGCTCTTCCGGCGGATCGGCCCCCATCCCACGGCCATGCCGGGCGACAACTTCCTCCGGTTCGTCCTCTTCCACCCGGACGCGGGCACGGTCCTCGGCGACCGCGAGGCGAGCTGGTGCCTGCCGATGCTGGCGCAGTTCGCGGACGCCATGGAACTGCACGGCCACGACCGCGTCCTGCAGGCAGTGCGCCGGGACATCGCCCAGGACCCGCTCATGGACGCCGCCTACCGGCAGGGCCTGCCGCACTGGGTCCGTGCCGTGGGCCGGGGCGCCGTGGAGCACGACGGGTCGGTGCGCCCGCTGGTGCACCCCGACCCGCGCTGGGGCAGCACCGAGTGCCGGGTCGTCGTGGAGACCCCGCAGACCCTGCGGGAGATGGGCTGCACGCGCCTGACACTGGCCCTGCGCGAGACCCGGCGCACACCGGCGGTCCGCGACCGGGTGCCGCGCCGCGCCGCCGCCCACCTGAGAGTGGTCACCGCCCCGGACTGACGGGCCGACGGCCCGCGCACGGCACCCGCGGAGCGCGCCGCCCGGCCCCCGGAGGGTGCGTACGCCGGCCGGGACCATGTGGTCCGGTGCGTGCAGGCGCCGTGATGCCGGTGCCCGTCCCGTCCCCGGCCCGTCGGCACGGGACGGCCGGTCGGCGGCCCGGGGACGGGGAGCGGCGCGCACGGGTGGAGCGTCCCGTGCGCGGCGCGGCGCCCGGCCGGGCCGCCGGCGCACTCCGGCGTCAGACCTCCTGCCCGTTGCCCCCGCCGCCGGACGCCGCCTCG
>DASTDN010000119.1:0-5987 GCA_035710365.1 Streptomyces sp.
CCCGCCCTGTGGGGCGGCACCCAGGAGCAGCTCGACCGGTGCGCCCGGATCGGTATCGCCACCGAGGTGATCCCCGGCGTCTCCGCCTTCTCCGCCGTCGCCGCGCTCGCCCAGCGTGAGCTGACCATCCCGGAGGTCGCGCAGTCCGTGGTGCTGACCCGGCTCGGCGGCGGCAAGACGCCGATGCCGCCCGGCGAGGAGGTGCGGGAGTTCGCCAAGCACGGGACCACCATGGCGATCTTCCTGTCGGCAGCCCGCAGCGGTCAGCTCGTGCGGGAGCTGCTGGAGGGCGGCTATCCCACGGACACGCCGGTCGTGGTCGCGTACCGGGTGACCTGGCCGGAGGAACTGGTCGTGACGTGCACGGTCGGCACACTGGAGGAGACCGTCAAGGAGCACCGGCTCTGGAAGCACACGCTGTTCCTGGTGGGCCCGGCCCTCGACGCGCACGGCACCCGCTCGCACCTCTACCACCCGGGCCACTTCCACGGCCACCGCAGGGCCGACCCGGAGGCCCGCAGGGCCCTGCGGGCCCGGGGTGCGAGCACGTGATCACGGTCGTCGGCACGGGCACGGGCACAGGCACGGGCGTGGGGGACGAGGTGTTCGCCGGGGCCCGGCTGGTCGTCGGGGGGCGGCGGCATCTGGAGGCCGTACGGGCCCGGCTGCCGGAGGGTGCGGAGCAGGTCGTGCTGGGGCCTCTCGCGCCCGTCCTCGACCGGATCGCCGCGGACGTGCGGCGGGCCCGGCCGGTGCTCGTGCTGGCCTCCGGGGACCCCGGCTTCTTCGGGATCGTGCGGGCGCTGGCCGAGCGTTTCGGACCGGACCGCCTCGACGTGCGGCCCGGCGTGTCCTCGGTGGCCGCCGCGTTCGCGCGGGCCGGGCTGCCGTGGGACGACGCCGTGGTGGTCAGCGCGCACGGGCGGCGGCTGCGTACGGCGGTCCACGTGTGCCTGGCCCGTCCCAAGGTGGCGGTGCTGACCGGCCCGGGAGCCGGGCCCGCCGAACTGGGCGCCGCCCTCGCCCCGTCCCTCTCCCCCGGCGCCCCCGGCTCCGCCTCCCGTGTCCTGGTCGTCGCGTCGGCGCTGGGCTCGGCCCACGAGCGGGTCGAGCGGGTCACGCCCGCGCGGGCCGCCGCCCGGGACTGGGGCACGGACGTCAGCGTGGTGCTGTGCCTGGACGAGACGCGGGCGCTGGGCGGGGTCCGTACGGTCGCCGGGCCCGCGCCCGGCCCGGCCGGGTGGGCGCTGGCCGAGACGGAGTTCGCGCACCGCGACTCGCTGATCACGAAGTTCGAGGTGCGGGCGCTGGCCCTGGCCCGGCTCGGGCCGCGCCCCGGTGACCTGGTGTGGGACATCGGCGCGGGCTCGGGTTCGGTGGCCGTGGAGTGCGCCCGGCTGGGCGCGGCCGTGACCGCCGTGGAGAAGACCCCGGACGGGGTGGAGCGGGTCCGCGCCAACGCCGCCGCGCACGGCGTGGACGTCCGCGTGGTGCACGGGACGGCGCCCGGGGCACTGGCCGCGCTGGACGACCCCGACGCCGTGTTCGTCGGCGGCGGGGGCCGTGACCTGCCCTCCGTCGTCGCCGCCTCGGCGCGCCGGGCCCGGCGGACCGTCGTCGTGGCGGTGGCCGCGCTGGACCGGGTGCCCGCCGTGCGGGAGGCGCTGGCCGGGGCCGGCCTCGACTGCGAGGGGGTGCTGCTGCAGTCGTCGCGGCTCGCGCCGCTGCCCGGGGACACGACCCGGCTGGCCGCGACCAATCCCGTCTTCCTGCTGTGGGGCACGCGACCCCGGAGGTCGCCGGCCGCCCGAACTACCGAAGGAGTTGCCCAGTGATCGGCCTCATTTCCGCCACCGCGGCGGGGGCGGCGGCCCGGGACCGGCTGGCCGCGGCCTGGCCGGACCGCACGCGCGTGTACGACGGTCCCGTCGGGGACGCCGTACGGTCCGCGTTCGCGCAGTGCGAGCGGCTCGTGTGCTTCCTGGCGACCGGTGCCGTCGTACGGCTCGTCGCGCCGCTGCTCGGCGGCAAGACGTCCGACCCCGGCGTGGTGTGCGTCGACGAGGGCGGGCGGTTCGCCGTGTCCCTGCTCGGCGGGCACGCGGGCGGCGCCAACGGGCTCGCCCGCGAGGTCGCGGAGGTGCTGGGCGCCGAGCCGGTGGTGACCACCGCGACGGACGCGGTGGGCCTGCCGGGTCTGGACACGCTCGGGCTGCCGGTGGAGGGCGACGTCGCCGCCGTCTCGCGGGCTCTCCTCGACGGCGAACCCGTCGCGCTGCGCGCCGAGGTGCCCTGGCCGCTGCCCGCGCTGCCGTTCACCGCCGGCGGGGCGTACACCGTCCGCCTCACCGACCGCGCGGTCCGGCCCGGCGGGCACGAGGTCCTGCTGCGGCCCCCGTCCCTCGTCGTCGGCGTGGGCGCCTCCCGCGGGGTGCCCGCCGAGGAGGTGCTGGAGCTGGTGGGGTCCGCGCTGCGGGAGGCGGGCCTGTCGCCGCTGAGCGTCGCCGAACTGGCCACCGTGGACGCGAAGTCGGGCGAACCCGGCCTGGTCGCGGCCGCGGAGCGGCTCGGCGTGCCCCTGGTGTGCCACCCGGCGCGGGACCTGGCGCGGGTCGAGGTGCCCAACCCGTCTCCCGCGCCGCTGGCCGCCGTCGGCACCCCGTCCGTCGCCGAGGCCGCCGCCCTGGTACGCGGCGGGGAACTCCTCGCCCCCAAGCGCCGGTCGGCCGCCGCCCCGGCCATGGCGACCTGCGCCGTCGCCCGGCGCCCGGTGCGCGGCCGGCTCGCGGTCGTCGGGCTCGGACCGGGCGCGCGGGACCTGCTGACGCCCCGCGCGAAGGCGGAGCTGCGGCGGGCGTCCGTGCTCGTCGGGCTCGACCAGTACGTCGACCAGGTCCGGGACCTGCTGCGCCCCGGCACCCGGGTCCTGGAGTCGGGGCTCGGCGCCGAGGAGGAGCGGGCCCGCACGGCGGTCGCGGAGGCCCGGCGCGGGCAGGCCGTCGCGCTGATCGGCAGCGGGGACGCGGGCGTCTACGCGATGGCCTCGCCCGCGCTCGCCGAGGCCGGCGACGACATCGACGTGGTCGGTGTGCCCGGGGTGACGGCGGCGCTGGCCGCCGCCGCGCTGCTCGGCGCGCCGCTCGGCCACGACCACGTGTCGGTCAGCCTGTCCGACCTGCACACGCCGTGGGACGTCATCGAGCGGCGGGTGCGGGCGGCGGCCGAGGCGGACCTGGTCGTCACCTTCTACAACCCCCGTTCCCGGGGCCGCGACTGGCAACTTCCCAGGGCCCTGGCGGTCCTCGCCGGGCACCGCGCGCCGTCGACGCCGGTCGGTGTCGTCCGCAACGCGGCCCGGCCCGGCGAGTCGGCCCGGCTGACGACCCTGGGGGAGCTGGACCCGGCGGCCGTCGACATGATGACGGTCGTGACGGTCGGCAACACCGCGACCCGGGACGTCGCGGGCCGCATGGTGACCCCGCGCGGCTACCGCTGGCAGGACACCGGCCGGGACGACCGGGAGGCGGCCCGGTGAGGCGTGCGGTCCACCCCATCGAGGAGGAGTCCTACCGGCGGCTGCGCGCCCGTCTCGACACCTCGCACCTCCCGCCGCTGACCCGGGCCGTCGTGGAGCGGGTCGTGCACTCCGCGGCCGACCTGTCGTACGCGGACGATCTCGTCATGGACGAGGCCCGCCTGACGCGGGCGCACGCCGCCCTGCACGCCGGGGCCCCCGTGGTCGTGGACGTGGAGATGGTCGGCGCCGGCATCACCCGGCGCGAGACCGTCTGCCGGCTCCGGGACGCCGTGGCCGGGCCAGGCCTGACCCGGTCGGCGCACGCCGTCCGCCTCGCCCACGCGCAGGTCGGGCCCGGCGCGCTCTGGGTGATCGGCAACGCGCCGACCGCCCTGGAGGAACTGCTCGCCCTGGACGCCGCTCCGGCGCTCGTCATCGGCCTGCCGGTGGGCTTCGTCGGCGCCGTCGAGTCCAAGGCCGCGCTGCGCGCCTCGGGACTGCCCGCCGTGAGCAACGTGTCCGAGAAGGGCGGCTCGGCGGTCGCCGCGGCCGCGCTCAACGCCCTGCTGTACCACCCCACCCCCGAGGAGAACCCGTGACCACCCCGCCCGCCCTGCTCATCGCCGGCCACGGCACCCGGGACGAGGCCGGAGCCGAGGCGTTCCGCGCCTTCGTCCGCGAGCTGGGCCGCCGCCATCCCGGACTGCCCGTCGCGGGCGGCTTCATCGAGCTGTCCCCGCCGCCGCTCGCCGACGCGGTGACGGAACTGGTGGAACGCGGCGTGCGCCGGTTCGCCGCCGTGCCCCTGATGCTGGTCTCCGCCGGTCACGCCAAGGGCGACATCCCCGCGGCGCTGGCCCGCGAGAAGCAGCGCCACCCCGGCGTCTCGTACGCGTACGGCCGTCCGCTGGGCCCGCACCCCGCGCTGCTGAGCGTGCTGGAGCGGCGCCTGGACGAGGCGCTGGGCTCCCCCGGTGACCGCTCCGACGTGACGGTGCTGCTGGTGGGGCGCGGCTCGACCGACCCGGACGCCAACGCCGAGGTGCACAAGGCGGCCCGGCTGCTGTGGGAGGGCCGGGGCCTCGCCGGCGTGGAGACGGCGTTCGTGTCGCTGGCGGCGCCGGACGTGCCGAGCGGCCTCGACCGGTGCCTGCGGCTCGGTGCGCGGCGGATCGTCGTGCTGCCGTACTTCCTGTTCACCGGCGTCCTCCCGGACCGGGTGCGGCGGCAGGCGGCGGACTGGGCGCGGGAGCACCCGGAGGCCGAGGTGTTCCCGGCGGACGTCGTCGGCCCGGAGCCGGAGCTGCTGGATCTGGTGATGGAGCGGTACGCGGAGGCCGTCGCGGGCGACGTGCGGATGAACTGCGACTCGTGCGTCTACCGGGTCGCGCTGCCCGGCTTCGAGGACAAGGTGGGCACGCCGCAGCAGCCGCACTTCCACCCCGACGACGACGGCCACCACCGGCACGGCGGGCACGCGCACTCCCATGCCCACTGACGGCGGGCAGGACCCCGGCCTGCGCCACCACGGGGACGCGGAGGTCCGCGACGAGGGCGCGGGGCTCGTGGACCTCGCGGTGAACGTCCGCGCCGGAACCCCGCCCGCCTGGCTCAGGGAGGTGATCGCCGCTTCCCTGGACTCGCTCGCGGCGTATCCGGACGGCCGGGCGGCGCGGGCGGCGGTGGCCGCGCGGCACGGGCTGCCGCCGGAGCGGGTGCTGCTGACGGCGGGAGCCGCCGAGGCGTTCGTGCTGCTGGCCCGTGCCTTCGGGGGGCGCCGGGCGGTGGTGGTGCATCCGCAGTTCACGGAGCCGGAGGCGGCGCTGCGGGACGCCGGACGTCCCGTGGAGCGGGTGCTGCTGCGGGCCGCGGACGGTTTCCGGCTCGATCCGGCGGCCGTGCCGCGGGACGCGGACCTGGTGGTGCTGGGCAATCCGACGAATCCGACGTCGGTGCTGCACCCGGCGTCCGCCGTGGCGGCGCTGGCCCGGCCGGGGCGCACGCTCGTCGTGGACGAGGCGTTCATGGACGCGGTGCCGGGCGAACGCGAGTCGCTCGCGGACCGTACGGACCTGCCGGGTCTGGTCGTGGTCCGCAGCCTCACCAAGACCTGGGGGCTGGCGGGGCTGCGCGTCGGGTACGTGCTGGCCGCACCCGAGGCCGTCGTCCGGCTGGAGCGTGCTCAGCCGCTGTGGCCGGTGTCGGCCCCGGCGCTGGCGGCGGCCGGGGCCTGCGTGGGCCCGGGGGCGCTGGCCGAGGCGGAGGAGGCGGCGCGGGGGGTCGCGGCGGACCGCGCGTTCCTGCTCGCGGGGTTGCGGGACTTCGCGTCCCACGGCCTGCGGGCGGTGTCCCCCGCGGAGGCCCCCTTCGTCCTGGTGCGCGTGCCGGACGCGGCAGCGGTACGCCGGCGCTTGCGCGCCCTGGGGTACGCGGTTCGCCGCGGGGACACATTTCCGGGTCTGAACGAGGA
>DASTDN010000120.1:0-3688 GCA_035710365.1 Streptomyces sp.
GCCGTTTGCGGGATTGTCGGGGTGGTGCTCCTGCTGGGCCGGAAGCGCGGCTCACCGGCAGGGGGGTCCGGGCCCGATGCCTCACCAGGCGACGAGCCGTCCTCCGACGCCGCACCACGCGCCGTCGGGACCCGCACGCCACGTCTGCCTCCGGGGACGCGCACGCCACGCCCACCCCTCCGGCCCCGTGTGCCATGTCCGTCCACCTGGGCCCGTACCGCGGTGGCCGCGTTGCTGCTCGCTGTCGCGGCGTCGGCCGTCTCGGCCGGGTTGCACGGGGCGGATCTGCGGCGGGGGCCTGTGCCGGAGCTGGCGCGGCGGTACGCGACCGTCACCGCCGAGGTGGAGGTCACCGCCGACCCCCGCCTCACCCTGCCCCGCGCTGACGGCCCCCGCACGATGCCGGGCGCTGTGCTGATCGAGGCCGACGTACGCCGAGTGGACGTGCGCAGCCGTGGCGCCGTACCGCGTGCCGGAGGGCCGGGCGGGACGACGACGGTCCGGACGCGGACGCCGGTGCTGATGATCGTCGGCCTGGGAGGGACGAGACCGCGGGACCGCCGGCCGGGGGAAGCGGGGGTGGGAGAGGGGCGCGCGGGCTCGCCGTGGCTGGCGCTGCTGCCCACGACCCGCCTCCACGTCACCGCCCGTCTCACACCGGCCAGGGAGGACGGTGACCGGGTTGCCGCCGTGCTGAAGGTACGGGCGGGGACGGCGCCGGACGTGGTGCGGGACCCGTCGGGACCGCAGCGGTTCGCGGGCCGGCTGCGCGCCGGCCTGCGGGAGGCCACCGACGGGCTGCCCGCCGACGCGCGGGCCCTGCTGCCGGGCCTGGTCGTCGGGGACACCGCGCGGGTCACACCGGAGCTGGACACCGCGTTCAAGGAGACCGACCTCGCGCATTTGCTCGCTGTGTCCGGGGCCAACTTCACGATTCTGCTGGCCCTGCTGGTCGGGCCGCCGGGCATGGCCCAGCACGCCGAGCGGCGCGGTCTCGCGCCCCGGCTCGGGATCTCACTGCGGCAGACGGCCGTGCTCGGTGCGGCGCTGACACTCGGGTTCGTCGTCGTGTGCAGGCCGGATCCGAGTGTGCTGCGGGCCGCGGCCTGTGGTTCCGTGGCCCTGCTGGCGCTCGCCACGGGACGCCGCCGGTCTCTCATCCCGGCGCTGGCCACGGCCGTCCTGCTGCTGGTGCTGTACGACCCGTGGCTGGCCCGCAGCTACGGCTTCCTGCTCTCCGTGCTGGCCACCGGAGCCCTGCTGACCCTCGCGCCCCGCTGGAGCGAGGGCCTGCGCCGGCGTGGGGTGCCGCCCCGGCTCGCCGAGGCGCTGGCTGCGGCCGGGGCGGCGCAGGCGCTGTGCGCGCCGGTGGTCGCCGTACTGTCGGAGCGGGTGAGCCTGGTCGCGGTGCCGTGCAACCTCCTCGCGGAGTTCGCGGTCGCACCGGCCACCGTGCTGGGCTTCGCCGCACTGGGGACGGCGCCGCTGGCGATGCCCGTGGCCAAGGCGTTCGCCTGGTGCGCGAGTTGGCCCGCCGGGTGGCTGGCGTCGGTGGCCCGCACCGGAGCGGCCCTGCCCGGCGCGGGAGTGGACTGGCCCGGGGACTGGACCGGCGCGGCACTGCTGGGCGCGGCCACGGTCGTCGCGCTGTTCGTGGGACGCCGGCTGCTCGGGCACCCGTGGTGGTGCGGGGCGTGCGTGCTGCTCCTCATCCTGGTGGTGCTGCGTCCGGAGCCGCTGACCAGGATCGTCACCGGCTGGCCGCCGCCGGGCTGGCGGATGGCGATGTGCGACGTGGGGCAGGGCGACGCGATGGTCCTGGCGGCGGGCGAGGGCACCGGGGTGGTCGTGGACACCGGCCCCGACCCGGCGCTCGTCGACAGGTGCCTGCGGTCGCTGGGTGTCACACGGGTCCCGCTGGTCGTCCTGACGCATTTTCACGCAGACCACGTCATGGGTCTGCCGGGCGTGCTGCGCGGGCGGTCGGTCGGAGGTGTGGAGACGACGGAGCTCGCCGAGCCCGCGGACCAGGCGGCGTTCGTGTGGAGAGTCGCCGCCAAACGGGGAGTGCCCGTCACACGGGCCACCACCGGGCTGGAACGGCGCGTCGGCGGACTGTCCTGGAAAGTCCTGTGGCCACCACCGCTGCGCACCTCGCCCCCGCCGGGCGGGACCCCCGGCGGGCACGTCCCCGTCCCCGAAGGGGCGAACGACGCCAGTGTCACCCTCCTCGTCCGGACTGCCGGACTCCGGATGCTGTTCCTCGGAGATCTCGAACCGCCGGCCCAGCGGGCGCTCCTCGACTCCCCGGCCGGTACGGAAGTGACGGACGTGGACGTGCTGAAGGTCGCCCACCACGGCTCGGCCCACCAGGACCCGGACCTGATACGCCGGGCGTCCCCACGGGTGGCGCTCGTGTCGGTCGGCGCGGACAACTCGTACGGCCACCCGGCCCCCAGCACCGTGGACGCGCTGCGGGACGGGGGAGCGGTGGTGTTGCGGACGGACCGCGACGGGGCCCTGGCCGTGACGGGCCGCGCGGGCGGACGGTTGGAGGTGGCGCGAGACTGAAGGCATGACACCCGAACAGGCCGACGCCTACCTCCGGCGCATCGGAGTCGCCCGCCCGGCGGTGCCCACCGCCGACGCCCTGCGCGAGCTGCACCTGCGCCACCTGAAGACCGTGCCCTTCGAGAACCTCTCCGTGCACCTCGGCGAGGAGATCGTCCTCCAGGAGAAACACCTGCTGGACAAGGTGGTCACCGGGCGGCGGGGCGGGTTCTGCTACGAACTCAACGGGGCGTTCGGGGCGTTGCTGACCGCGCTCGGCTACGAGGTGACGCTGCTCGCGGCGCGGGTCCGGGTGGACGAGGAACGGTACGGGATCCCGTACGACCATCTCGCGCTTCGGGTGCGGACGGCGGACGGCGGTGACTGGCTGGCCGACGTCGGCTTCGGGGCGCACAGCCACTACCCGCTGGTGTTCGCCGACCGGGGCGAACAGCCCGACCCGGCCGGGGTCTTCAGGATTGCCGAGGCGGGACCGGACGCGGCGGGAGTAGGGGGCGGGCACGACACGGCGACGGCGGCGGACCTGGAGGTGAGCCGGGACGGCAGCCCCGAATACCGGCTGGAGGTACGGCCGCGGGTCCTCGGCGACTTCGTGGCCGGGGCGTGGTGGCACAGCACCTCACCCGAGTCGCACTTCACGCGGTCCCTGGTGTGCTCGCGGGTCACCGAGGACGGCGGACGGGTCACACTCAGCGGCCGCACGCTCACGGAGACGGCCCCGGACGGTGAGAGAGAGGAACGGGAGCTGGAGACGGACGAGGAGGTGATGGCCGCCTACCGGGAACGGTTCGGAATCGCGCCGAGCCGGGTGCCGGAGCTGCGGCGGGAGAGCCGGGACGATTGGGGTGTCGGGGGCGGTTGATGCGTCTAGGCCGTCGGCCAGTGCGTCGAGGTCGCCGGTCGGTGAGTCGGGGGTGGTCGGCTCGGGGGATCGCCTGGCCCGTCGGGGGGCGGCTCGCCCGGTGGGGACGGCCGAATCGCCGGGGCCGGTCGACTCGTAGGGACTCGTCGGCTCACCTGGGTTGATCTGGTGGATCGGATGGATCGGGCGGGCCTGTCCGGTCGAGCGGGAGGGGGTGTGTGGCCGGCGGTTTGACCTGGCGGTTTGTGTGTCGGG